>DAIPLF010000301.1:0-3543 GCA_036769375.1 Candidatus Aminicenantota bacterium
TGGAATTCCGCAAGCGCCGGGAGATCAAACCTTGGATCCGTCCGATCCTGGCGCTGATGAACGAATGCTATACGGGTGGCAATATCTATGGGTTTGCCCCGCTCGAGGAAAAAGAGATGGATGACCTGGCCAAGCGGTACATGCCGGTTCTCGACCCGCGGTTCGTCAAGGGCGTAACCAAGGAAGGTGAGCCGGTGGCCTTTGTTGTGGGGATCCCCGATATGACGGCCGGGATCCAGAAGGCCAGGGGCCGTCTATTGCCTTTTGGGTTCATCCACATCCTCCGGGCGCAAAAAAAGACCAAGCAGCTCGACCTTTTGCTGGGTGCCGTCAAAGAAAAATACCAAGGCATGGGGCTCGACGTCATGATGGGCTTCCGGATGCTCACCTCGGCCCGGGAAGCCGGGTTCGAGTACCTGGACTCACATCACGAGATGGAATCCAACGTCAAGGTGCGGGCGGAGATGGAGCGGATGGGGGGGAAGGTCTACAAGCGGTTCCGCGTCTACCAGAAAAACCTCTGATCCGCTCAAGCCCCCCAGGCTGACGAGCCTGAATCCGAGACGTTTATTTCGCGTCGGCCCAGCTCTTCCCCCAGCCGAGATGGGCTTTCAGAGGTAGGCTCAACGGATAGACATTTTCCATCTTCTCGCGGACCAGCCCTTCGACCGATTCCTTCTCTTTCATGGGCACTTCAAAGACGAGCTCGTCATGGACCTGGAGGATGATCTTGGCGCGCAAACGGCGTTCCTGGAACTCCCGCCAGATGTCGATCATCGCCTTCTTCATCAGATCCGCGGCCGAGCCCTGGATCGGCGCGTTAAGGGCGATGCGGCGGCCGGCTTGCTGAGTCATCCGGTCCTTGTGCTTGAGCTCGGGGACCTGGCGGACGCGGCCATAGAGGGTTTCCGTGAAGCCCCGTTCCTCGGCCTTGCGGACGGTATTTTCCAGGAACTCGGCGACCTTCGAATGCTGGGAGAAATAGCGGTCGATGAAATCCTGGGCGTCATGCTGGGTCGTGCCCAGCTCCTTGGCCAGCGAGAACGCCGATGTCCCGTAGATGATGCTGAAATTAATGATCTTGGCCTTGCGCCGCAGGTCGTCCTTGAGCTGCGGCAGCCCTTCTCCGAAGACCCGGCGGGCTGTCTCCTCATGGATGTCCCTGTCCGCGACGAAGGTTTCGATAAGCGCCGGGTCCTGAGAGAGATGGGCCAGAACCCGGAGCTCGATCTGGGAGTAGTCAGCAGCCAGCAGGAGATGGCCCGCCTCGGGGATAAAGGCCCGGCGGAAACGCTGCCCCATGTCGCCGCGCATGGGGATATTCTGAAGGTTCGGGTCGGAGCTCGACAGCCGGCCGGTGGACGTGACCGTCTGGTTATAAGAGGTGTGAAGGCGCCCCGTCTCCGGGTTGATGAGAAGGGGGAGCGCATCGGCGTAGGTCGACTTCAGCTTGGCCATCTGGCGGTATTCGAGGGCATGCTGGGCCAGCGGATGAAGCGGCGCCAGTTCCTGCAGGATGTCCAGCGAGGTGGAGTAGCGCTTGGTGATCCTGGTCTTGCGCGATGGCTGGAGCTGGATCTTGTGAAAAAGGATGTCGGCCAGCTGCTGCGGTGAGTTGAGGTTGAATTCACAGTTGCTCAGCGCAAAGATTTTTTTCTCCAGCTTGCGCAGCTCTGAGCCGAGCTCGGCCGAGAGCTCCTCGAGCGCCTTTTGATCGACCTTGACGCCCCAGATCTCCATCTCGGCCAGGAGCTCGATCAGCGGCTGCTCGAGCTGACGATAGAGACGGTCGAGCTTCTGCTCCTCTACTTTCGGCCAGAGCTTTTCACTCAAGGCGAGGGCTAGGTCCGCATCCTGGCAGGCATAGGGCACAACCTTCTCCAGGGGGACGGAGTTCATGGTGAGCTCGTTCTTGCCCTTGCCGGCGACCTCTTCATAGGGGATGGCCCGAGTTTGCAGATAAGCCAAAGCCAGCTTTTCCAGGTTGTGCTTGCCCCAGTTGGGCTCCAAGAGATACGAGAGGACCATGGTATCCTGATCGACACCCCCGAGCTTCAGCCCCTCTCTCTTGAGCACGATGTAATCATACTTGATGTTCTGCCCGATCTTCCGGACCCTGGGATCCGACAGCACATCCCGGAGGATGTCGTAGGCCGATTTCTTGGGAATCTGGGCCGGCGCTCCCGCGTAGTCGTGCCCCAGGGGAAGGTAGAAAGCCTCACCGGTTTGGAGAGCGAAAGACATGCCGACGAGATGAGCGCGGGTGGGCCAGATGCTGTCGGTCTCTGTATCCAGAGAGACAAACCCGGCCTTCCGGATCCGGGATACGAGCTCGCGGAGCGACGGTTCGTCCAGGATGGTCCTGTAGTCCTTTTCGGCCGCTTGCCCGGACTTTGTGACGATCTCGGCCAGGAGCGAGGTGAATTCCAGCTCCTGGAAGAGGACCGCCAGCTCCTCGGCGTTTGGAGGCGACACGCAAAACTCGTTGAGGTCGAAGGGGATGTCCAGGTTTCTCTCTATTGTCACCAGCTGCCGGCTCATTTCGAGCTGGTCCCGGTTCTGATCGATCTTCTGGCGCAGCCGGGGATTCTTGACCTCGGCCAGGTGGCTGAGCAGGTTCTCCACCGACCCGAATTGGCGGATGAGCTCCTTCGAGGTCTTCTCTCCGATCCCCGGCACCCCCGGGACATTGTCTGAAGGGTCTCCCCAGAGGGACAGGATATCGATAACCTGGGAGGGCTTGACCCCAAAAACCTCCTTGACCTTGGCTGCATTGAGGTAGACCTCTTTGGCCGGATTGAAGACCGTGATGCCCTCATTGACAAGCTGAAGAAGGTCCTTGTCCGTGCTTACGATCACGGCCGGGATCCTCTTCTCCTCCGCTTTTCGAGCCAGGCTGCCCAGGACATCATCGGCCTCGTAATTTTCATACTCAAAAAGAGGGATGTTCATGGCCTGGATGACTTTCTTCAGAACGGGGACCTGGGGGATGAGATCCTCGGGCATGGGCTTGCGGTGGGCTTTATAGGCCTTGAACATCTGGTGGCGAATCGTCGGCCTCCCGGTGTCGAAGACGATCCCCAGGTAATGCGGCTTCTCCTGTTCGACGATCTTGCGAAGCGTGTTGATGAAGCCGTAGATCGCGTTGGTCGGGAATCCCTGGGAGGTGGAGAGTCTCCTGATGGCGTAATAGGAACGGTAAAGGAGTGAATTGCCGTCGATGAGGAAGAGCTCTTTCTCTGAGGCCATCAGCCCTTATCGGGTTCGGGGTGTCTTTCCTGGGGGGTCAGGTGGTGATCGAACTTCCCGTCGGCAATCTCTTTAAGAATGGCCGCGTGCTGCCCTTCCATGATCTGCTGGACTTTGGCCTGGAGCTGCGGGCTGCCCAGAGAAGGAGTGTAGTCGGTCTTTCTCGAGGAGAGGAGTTTCCCCGATTTATAGATGAGCGACTCGACGCAGCGGGCACCCGGACCCACATCCTGGGTCTGGACATGGAAGACGGCGGCCAGCCGCTTGACCTCGCTGTTGAATCCAGGCATTTGC
>DAIPLF010000302.1:0-3535 GCA_036769375.1 Candidatus Aminicenantota bacterium
TCCGCCTCTTTGAGGACGCTGTGGGCGAGCCGGAGCGCCCGCACGCCTTCTTCACCCGTGACCTTTGACGTTTTGCCGAGCCGGATGCAATCGAGGAAATTGCGGAGCTCTTTTTTGAGCGGCTCTTCTTTCTGGATCTTCAGGGTTTTGATGTCCGTCTTCCGGCGGTCCAGAGGAAAGACGACGACCTCCTGGTCGATGTAATCGATCGAGTAGTAGACAGTCGGCTCGAAGATCCGCAGCTTCCTCACCTTGCCCTGGTGCACGCGCGAGGCCGTCAAGGTGGCCACGCACCCCCCTTTGAATTCCAGGCGGGCATTGGCGATATCGATCTTGTCTGAGAGGACATGGATCCCCGTCGCCCGGATGACGCTGACCTCATCCTTGATCAGGGCCATGATGATGTCGAGATCGTGGATCATCAGGTCAAGGACGACGTCGATGTCCAGGGAACGGGAAGAAAAGGAGCCCAGCCGCTGGACCTCGATGAACCGCGGCTCACGGATCATGTTTTCGACCGCTTCGACCGCCGGGTTGAAACGCTCCAGGTGCCCGACTTGGAGAACAAGGCCGCCGGACTTGGCCTCCCCGACGAGCTCCTCGCCCTGAGCGACCGTCTCAGTAATCGGCTTTTCAACGAGGACTGACTTGCCGTTACGCAGCAGGTTCAGGGAGATGGGATAGTGCTCCGAGGTCGGAGTGGCCACGATGGCGGCGTCGATCTCCCCCATCATCTCCTCGTAGTTCTGGTAGTAGGCGACGCCGTGCCGGTTCCCGATCTCCACGGCCTTTTTGAAATCGGTGTCAGCCACTCCTTTGAGCTCCGCCTCTTCGAGGTAGGAGAGAATGCGGGCATGCTGCATCCCCAGATAGCCGACGCCGATGATCCCGACTCTTACCTGTTCCATCGATACCCTCCGCTCTCAGCGCCTGGCCTGGATCACGATGGACGCCCCATGGGCGTCTGCCAGGGAAACAGCCTCCTCTTTTTGGAATAGAGCCACCTTCCCGGCCTCGAGCCCGAGGGCGATACCCCCCGCCCGGAGAAGCGCTTTCACCGTATCCAGACCGACGGCGGGGACATCAACCCTCATGTCCTGAGAGGTCCTGCCGGCCTTGACCACAACGAACCCTGGCCCGGCCAACCGTCCGCCCCTTTGGATCGCCCGGTCAGTCCCCTCCACACCCTCCACTGCGATGACGGCACCTCCCTTGACGATGAGCGTCTGGCCGATTTCGAGGTTCGCCAAGTGCCGGGCGGTCCTCAGCCCGAAACGTATATCCTCCCGCACGGTTTGGGACGGCACGGCCCTGGTCAACACGCCGGGCTTATAGAAATAAGGAGCCAGGAAAGGACCGGGACTCAGAACTTTGAATCCCTGGGCCTCCAGGAAGGCGATGGCCGCCTCAAGGACGCCCGGGGCCGATTTCTCCTTGACTTTCTCCAGCTGCCTCCAGGTATCTGCATCGAAATTTTGCCGCCGGAAGACGACGCCGGGCCAGACTTTGCCCAGCAGCAAGACACCGGAGACCCTTTGCTTCTTGAAGAAGGCGATGGCCCGACGAAGCTCGCCCGGCTTGACGGAAAGGAAGGCATCGGCGGCATCCTTCAGCCCGGGGCTGGACTCACCCTTTATCCCCAGCACGATGCAACAGAGTCCCCGGCGACGCAGCTCGGAGACGACCCCGGACACGAACGGGCCCGAGCCGGCGACTATTCCGATTCTTCGTCCCATGTCCCCGACGGTTTCCTGATGATCCCCCTTTTGGAGGACTGGATGAAGCGGATGACCTCATCGCGGTCTTCACCGGCCGGGATCTCTGCCTGGATGCGCTCAACGGCCTGGCTGGTATTGAGGTCGGAATAAAAGAGGAGCTTGAAGATGTCCTTGACCACCTGGACCCGCTCCCGGGTGAATCCTTGCCGCCGCAAGCCGATCGCATTGAGGCCGTAAAAAAGCACCGGGCGCATGCCGGCCACCTTGGCGAACGGCACGACGTCCTGGGTGACGACGGTGAACCCGCCGATATAGGCAAATTTCCCGATCCGGCAGAACTGGTGAACGGCGCTGAAGGCGCTGATGGTGGCAAAATCATCGAAGCGGACATGGCCGCCCAGAGTGGCGGCGTTGGTGAAGATAACGCCGTTGCCCACGCGGCAGTCATGGGCGATATGGCTGTAGGCCATAAAATAGCCGCCGTTCCCGATTACGGTTTCCCCGCCCCCCTTGACCGTTCCCCGATGGACGGTGATGAATTCGCGGAAGATATTCCGGTCTCCGATCCGGACCTTCGTCTCTTCCTGGCCATACCCTACGTCCTGAGGCTCCCCTCCGATGACCGAGAAGGGAGAAAACCGGCAGGATTCCCCGATCTCAGTTGAGCCCAGGATCTGAATGTTCCCCTCCAGGCGTGTGTTCCTGTGGATGATGACCTTTTCGCCGATGATGCAGTGGGGACCGATCCAAACCCCCTCCGCCAACTGAGCCTGAGGGGGAACGATGGAGGTGGGATGGACAAAGACCTCACCTGGACGCATTCGCCTCCTTGAGGTCGACGATCCCGGCGGAGATCTCCCCTTCGACGACGATTTCCTCGTCCACCATGGCCCGTCCCCGGATGGTCGCAAAACGGCCCCGGACCTTAACGATCTCCGCCTCCATTCTGATCTGATCCCCAGGGACGACGATCTTCCGGAACTTGATGTTATGGAGCTTACTCAGGACCACCAGCTTCTTGGCCGGATCGGGCAGCGAATGGTAGAGCAGGATCCCGCCCGCCTGGGCCACGGCCTCGACGATCAGCACCCCCGGCATGATCTTCACTTCGGGGAAATGGCCTTCGAAGAAAGACTCATTCGCGGTGACGTTCTTGATCGCCACAATGGATTTCCCGGGATCCAGGGAGATCACCCGGTCCACAAGCAGAAAGGGGTAACGGTGCGGGATAAAATTGAGGATCTCTTCGACTTTAAGCACGGGCCTGGCCAAAGGCCGCTTACTTGGCCGCCGGCGCGGCCTTGGAGGCGTCGTATCTCTTGATCACATCCTCGGTCAGGTCAACAGCGGGATTGAAATAAACGGCCCCGCTCTTGGCCAGGTCCAGGATAAGGTCCATGCCCTTCTCTTTCCCCAACGCTTCGATGATGGGGATGAGTTCGCTCTGGACCTTGTTGAACAGTTTCACCTGAAGATCCTGGAAATCGCGGCTGGCGTCTTCGGCCACCCGCTTTCTGTCTGTCTGTTTCTTCTGGAGGTCGGCGCTCATATTGTAGAGGGCTTCCTCGGAAAGAGTCAGACGTTGCGTGTTGATCTTTGTCTCGAGCTGGCGGATGTCGTCATCAAACTTGGTCAGAGCAGCCTGGTTGGACTTGTCTTTCTCCTGCAGGCGGGCAATGACCCTCTTTCCCTCGGCCGACCTTTCCAGGACTTCCTGGGAATTGATGACCCCCAGTTTGGGGGCTGACTGAGCAAAGCTCAGGGAAACGGCGGCGACGAAAAGCGACACGAGCAGGAGCACTCTGGCGGTCTTGTTC
>DAIPLF010000303.1:0-3514 GCA_036769375.1 Candidatus Aminicenantota bacterium
AAAGCTGGATCCCTTGCCCTCGCTGCTCTCCACGCCAACAGTGCCGCCGTGGGCTTCGACGATCTCCTTGACGATGGCCAGCCCGAGCCCTGCGCCCGTCTCGTTCTGGCGGCCGGGGACACGGTAGAAGGGCTCGAAGACCCTGGACAAAAAAGCCGCGGGGATTCCCTCGCCCGTATCGGACACGCGAAAGCGAACCCAGGCATCGCCGGCTTCGGCCGTCAGTGTGATCCGGCCTCCGGGAGAGGTGTGCTTGAGGGCATTTGAGAGGAGGTTGCTGAAGGCGTGGCCGATCCGGGTCGTGTCCGCCCAGACTTCAGGGAGGTCCCCCGCGACGTCCGTCTGGAGGCTTACGCCGCGGTCTTGGGCCGTCCGACGGAAGGGTTCGATGGCGTCGATTGCGATCGTCTGGGGGGAAAGGCTCCGGAATTCCATCGGGGCCTTGCCGGATTCGAAACGGCTGATGTCGAGCAGGCTGTTGAGGATCTCGTGAAGGCGGTCGCTGTCCTCGCGGGCCGACATCAGAAGTTCCGCCTGTTTCTCGTTCAAGGCGCCGACCTTCTCCCCGAGGAGGAGGTGGATCGCCATGCGGACCGAGGTGAGGGGGGTGTTCAGCTGATGCGAGACGGTCCGGACGACACTTCTTTTGATCTCGTCTTGCTGCCGGAGCTGGGTGACATCCTTGAGGACGAGGATCACCCCGGTCGTCAGATGTTCTCTATCCAGGATCGGCACCGCTTCGGGACGATAGTAGCGCTCTTCGCCCCGCACAAATTGTTGGATTGATCTTTGGCCTTCGAGAGACGCGGCGCGGCCGTCCTGAAGCGCTTCGCGGCAGAGGTCGGCCATCCATCCGAACGGCAGGTCCCCGACCACGATTCCAGGCTTCAGGCCAAAGACCGTCCGGGCCGATTCTGTGGCGACCTCGACCTTTCCCTCCGTATCGATGACCGCGACGGCGTCGGGAAGACTGTCGAAGGCCTGTTGCGTGGCCTGTTGGATGCGGAGGAGCTTTGCCTGGTCCGTCCTCCGGAACTCCCGGAGGCTCGCCGCCATGGCGTTGAACGCTTCCGACAGGTGGCCGATTTCGTCCCGGGAATCGCTGGCGACAACAAGGTCCAGGTTGCCGCGTCGGATTTCGTCAGCCGACCGGATGAGACGGTGAATTGGGCGGAGAACCCATTTCCTGGTGAAAAATATGAACACGACGGCCAGTGCCGTTCCGGCGGCCAGGAGGAGGTACATCTGCCTCCTGGCGCTCGCGGCGCTCCGGCGGGCGCGGTCGTTGGCATCGCTCATATTCTGCTGGTTCATTTGCAGAATTGTGTCCGCCGTGTCCTTGATCAGGCCGAATAGGGGAAGGAGGCGTTTGAAATAGGCCTGATTCCGGAGCTCCGCCGGCTGGGCCGGGTCGATGATGCCCTTCAACAGGGTTTCGAACTGTCCGAAAAGGTCCCGGAGCTGGGCGGCTTTTTCTCCTTCAGCCGGGAGGGTGATGTTGCCCAGCTGGACTTGAAGGGATTTTTCGAAGGCGGCCTGATTGTTGCGTATAAGCTCTTCCCCCTCCCGGGCATGGCCGAGGAGGACGAAGAGAATTCCACTGTCGATGCGTTCCAGCGCTTCTTTCATCTGCTGGCAGGCAATGACGCTCCTGTAATTTTCGCGCAGGATCACGTCGATGGAAACGCCGAGCCTGGAGAGATGGATGAGACTTTGGGTCCCGATGACGAGGATGATGATAAGGAGCGCGCCGAATCCGAGGGAAATTTTTTGCCGAAGTCCTAGCATTTTTGTTCCTTCCACGGCAATTTATGCAAGACTTGTGCCAGGCTGTTTGCGTTATATGATGTTGAAAACAAAGGCATTGCGGGGACGCCCAGCCACAGAAGAATTGCAAAGGTCAATGATAGGCTGGAAAGCCTATTGAAAATTGCAATGCAGGGAGAATGCCAAAAACGGATGGATCTTCCTCTGGGACGACCTTCAAATCCCGTATTTCTTGCGACGCCGCCAGAGGGTGGCCTGGTCGATGCCAAGGATACCCGCCGCTTCTTGGAGGGATCTGGAGTTCGCCAGGACCCGACGGATATGAGCTTCCTCGATTTTTTCCAGGCTGGTGGAGTCGCCGATCTTGACCTCGGCGCCTCTTGGAAGCAGGTTCGTCGGGAGGCACTCGAGGCCGATCCGATCGGTTTGGCAGAGGATGGCGGCCCGTTCGATGGTGTTGCTCAGCTCGCGAACATTTCCAGGCCAGCTGTGAGCGGCCAACGCCCGGAGCGCCTCGTCCTTGAATCCCAGGTATGAACGGTGGTTGGTCCGCGCGTGAAAGGCCAAAAGCTTATCCGCCAGGACTGGCACATCCTCCGGCCGCTCCCGCAAGGGCGGGATCTCGATCGGGATCACGTTGAGCCGGTAATAGAGATCCTCCCGGAAGCGGCCCTCCTTGATGGCGTCCTCAAGCTTCGTGTTCGTGGCGGCGATCAGCCTCACGTCCGCCTTGCGCGTGACCGTGTCGCCGACGCGCTCGTATTCCCTGTCCTGGATGAAACGCAGGAGTTTCGGCTGAAGGGGCAGCGGGAGGTCGCTGATCTCATCCAGGAGAAGCGTCCCTCCGTCGCTCGCGGCGATCCACCCCGGATTATCGCGGACGGCTCCAGTGAAGGCCCCCTTCACGTGCCCGAAGAGCTCGCTCTCCAGGAGTTGGGGGGAGAGCGAGGGGCAGGAGACGATACTGAAGGGCTTGGCCGCCCGGCCGCTCCAGGAATGGATAGCCCGTGCCAGGACAGTCTTGCCCGTCCCGCTTTCTCCGCGGAGGAGGAGGGTGGCTTCGGAAAAGGCGGCCTGGCGGGCCAGGTTCACGGCCTTCTGCATCAGAGGGCTCGAGCTCGAGAAGTCGATTTCGGGTTGCTGGCGTCCCAAGTCCTCTTGCAGGGCTGCGACTTTTTGCTCTAGAGACCGGACTTCGAAGACCTTGCTTACGGCCAGGTTGATTTGAGCTGGGGTGAACGGCTTGGGGATGTAATCGGTCGCCCCGCGCCTCATAGCCTCGATGGCCGTGTCGATGGAGGCATAGGCTGTGATCACGATGACTTTGAGCCAAGGCGTCGCGGCCAGGAGAGCCGGGATGAGGTCGAGCCCGTCGTCCGTACCCAGTCGCAAGTCCACGAAGGCAAGGTCAAAGGACCGGTACGAGGCCTCGGCCAGCGCGTCCTGAAAGTTGCTGACCGCGGTGACCTTGTGGCCTTCCGTCTCGAGACTGATGGCCAGGGTTTTCCGGATGTTGAGCTCATCGTCTACGACGAGCACGTGGAGAGGAGAAATCACGGCCGGGCTGTTCTTATCGGGCCCCATGGGACTATCCGTTTCGTTCCTCAAGCATAACGGACAACCGGGCTAAATGCAACCTGGTGCTGAGCCGGTCGGCCACAGAGAAATCTCTGAGGAAACCGACGGCCCACACCAAACCCGATAAATGGTCAGGGCGATAGTGATGCGGGCAGGAATGGGCTATGAA
>DAIPLF010000304.1:0-3513 GCA_036769375.1 Candidatus Aminicenantota bacterium
GGTTCCTTGGTGATATCGATCTGGTAGCGGATGAACTGCCGGACCATGGCCGGGAAGTTTTTGTAGAGATAGCCGGTGCCCTGGATGAGTTCGATGAGCGGGGAGTCCAGCCAGACGGCCCAGCGGCCGCTCGGAGTCTGGATGCCATTCTGCCGCTCCAGACATTCCCGGATAAAGGCGGCGCTTTCGACATCGCGCGGCTCGCGTGGGAAGACAAACAGCTCGCCGAACTTGTTGAGCGGCTGTCCGCCGGCGCCGCGGATCTTCTCGGTGATCAGGAAGCCGGCGATCTGCTCGGGAAAGCTGGCGCCCGTCGGATGATACTGGACCGAGTCCATGTACATGAGCTTGGCCCCGGCGCGGTAGGCCAAGATCAAACCGTCGCCGGTCGCCCCGTAGTGATTGGTCGTGTCGAACCCCCGGATATGAAGGCGCCCGTAGCCTCCCGTAGCGATAATCGTCGCTTTCGCCTTGACCTTGAAATATTCCTCAGTCTCCATGTTGTATAGGACGCCGCCGGCGCAGCGGCCTTTGTTATCCAGGATCAGCTCGATCGTGGGCATGAACTCGAGCACAGTGATGTCGTCGGGATGGTTGCGGACCTCGTCCATGAGCGTCCGCATGATGATGGCCCCGGTGTAATCCCGGCAGGAATGCATCCGTTTCCGGGAAGTCCCTCCGCCATGGAGAACGTACAAGGAATGATCGGGATTCTTGTCCCAGACCACACCCAGGTCCTCCAGCCACTTGACGACTTCGGGACCGTCCTCGGTCATGGCGCGGACGAGGTCCGGCTTGTTGTCAAAATGTCCGCCTCCCATGGCGTCGAGATAATGGCGCGTGGGGGAGTCCTTGGCGGGGACAGCAGCCTGCATTCCGCCCTGGGACATCATCGAGTTGGCGTCTCCCATCCGGAGCTTGGTGGAGATGATGCTCTTGGCGCCGATCTGCCTGGCGATGATGGCCGCGGCGCAGCCGGCGCCGCCGGCGCCGACGATCAGAAGGTCGGTTTCGTAGTCCGACTTGCTGAGGTCGAAGAGGTCCGGTCGGATCCGGCTGTGCGACTCCAGCATATCAGCCACTTCAGTCGTGATTACTTCGCCCTTATTGGGTCCGACACGGACGACACGGCGCGATTCTTTCTTGTAATCGGGATGGAATTTATTCAGGACATCATCCCGCTCCTCGGCCGTCATCGGCCTGAAAACAGGCTTCCCGGATTTTTCGAGTTCGAGCCTCTTCGGTCGAGTCTGATCGACCAGATTCAGGGATTCACGCATGTATTCAGGGTACATCGGGCTCTCCTTTATTCCGTGTCGCGGGCGTAGTATCTTTTCTTCAGCTCGTCCCGCTTCATTCCCATCAGCTCTTTGTATTCCTTGTCGAACTTCTTTCCCTTGATTTCTTGGAGCCTCTTCTCGAGCTCGGGGCTCTTGGGCGCCAGGTAGCGCCCGTAGAGCCTGCGGCCCAGTATCCCCACGTTGTAGTGGACGATCTCGGCCGGGCAGCGGATGGCGCAGAGGCCGCAACTCAGGCAGTCGAAGCTCAAGTCCATGACTTTTTCAATATCGCCCCGGATGGCCGCCTGGATGTAATCCATGACTTCGAGGCTCTGGGGGCAGGCCTTGGTGCAGGTGTTGCAGGCGACACAACGGAAAATCTCCGGGTAGAGGACCTGGAAGGCGGTGACGTCCGCCGGGAGTTTCTCGATATCGTAGACGGGCTTTTGGGCGGGGATGACGGGCAGCTGAGAAAGCCACATTCCTTCCTGAACGAGGGTCGTGCAGGCCAGGCCGGTGTAGATCTTGTAGTCGCCGGGAAGGCGGTAGACGGTCGCGCAGGCGCCGCAGAATCCCTCCCGGCAGCCCGCTCCGCGCTTGATCTGGTAGCCGGCGTACTCGATGGCTCCCATTATCGTGGCCTCCGAGGGGACGCGGTGGGATTTTCCCATGATATAGACCGTGAGCATCTTTTTCGGGGGCTCCTGGGGGGCGGTTTTGACCGGCCGGGTCCTGGCCGGGGCCGCCTTCTTTTTTGCAGGGGCTTTTTTCTTGGCCATCATATCATCTCCTTCTTCACGAGACCGTTTTCACTCAATATTCTTGCGGCAGCTTCTTGAGCTGCGCCCAGGAATACACGGGGCCGTCTTTGCAGACATAGTGGAAACCGATGTTGCAGCGGCCGCATTTCCCGATCCCGCACTTCATCTTGTTCTCTACGGTGGTGTAGATCTGGCCGTCTTCGAATTTGAGGTCTTTGAGGTTTTTGATGACGAACTTGATCATGATCGGCGGGCCGCAGGTAATGGCGATCGTGTTGGCCGGGGAGGGCTTCTTTTCCAGGACGTTGGTCGGGACGAACCCGACGAACTCCTTCCAATCCGGCTCGGCCACGTCGATGGACAGGTGAACGGGCATCCGGGTTTTCAGTTCCTCGAGCTCTTCCTTGAAGACGATGTCCTTGGACGTCCGTGCGCCGTAGATCAGGCTGAGGGCGCCGAATTCGTTCTTCCGGAGGAGGGCTGTCTGGACAACCGACCACAGCGGCGCCAGCCCGATCCCGCCTCCGATGAAGACCAGGTTTTTGCCCCGCCATTCTTCGATCGGAAAGCCGTTCCCGTAGGGTCCCCGAATGCCGAGGAGGTCGCCGGCCTCCATATCGTGGAGAGCAGAGGTGACGCGACCTGTTCGCAGGATGCTGAACTGCATGTACTCCTTGATGAGCGGCGAGGAAGAGATCGAGATCATCGCTTCCCCTTTTCCGAAAACGGAGAGCATGGCGCATTGACCGCAGCGGTAGTCGAAGCGGGAGCCGTTGGTGAATTCGGTGCGGAACGTTTTGATGGCCCGGGGGCCGACAACTTCGTCTCTGGTCTGCACGATCTTGGCCAGTTTGGGGGTGTAGACGTTAGGCTCCATTTTCTCTCACCTTGTCCAGGACTTTGATGATGTCGATCCCGACCGGACACAGCGTGATGCAGCGGCCGCAGCCTACACACATGAACTTGTCATAAACCTGGACGAAATACTGGAACTTGTGGAGCAGACGCTGGCGCAGCCGGGAGGCCTTGTCGGGCCGGGGGTTATGGCCCGAGGAATGCATGGTAAAATCGGGGAATTGGCAGGTGTCCCACGTCCGGACCCTCTGGCCGCGGAGCGGGGATGGATCTTCCAGCTCGTCGTTGATATCGAAGCAATGACAGGACGGGCAGAGATAGGTGCAGATCCCGCAGCGGAGGCAGCTCATCGACTCTTCATCCCAGAGCGGCGAATCGAACATTCCCTTGAGCTTCTCGGAGATCGGTCGGGCGTTCTTGAGCTGGCGCCGGATTTTCTTTTCCGACTCGGCGTGGAGAGCTTTAGCCTGTTTCTTGTCCCCGGGCGCCGGCTCCGCGAAGAGCTCCTTGGCGGCGGAAATGAGCTTCTCTCCCTTGGGGGTCAGCGACTGGACATAAAAGCGGTCACCGAGGTCAGTCAACAGGATGTCAAGGCCCTCTTCGGAGTGCGGCGAACC
>DAIPLF010000305.1:0-3501 GCA_036769375.1 Candidatus Aminicenantota bacterium
TCGAGATCGCGCTCAAGACCGCGGCCTGAGGCTCAATCGGTCTTCATCTGGGGCAGCCAGAGATAGTAGAAGCCGCTCCGGAGCTGCGGCAGCGAGTCGGTGATGCTCTTTTCGTCGAAGAGAGAGGGCTTTGCCAGTCTGGAGGCGTAAAGGTTGGACTGACGCTTCGGATAATAGGAGTAGGCCACGACCTTGGCCGAGGCGATTTTGGCCAGCGAGAGCACCCGGGCCAGCGCCTCGTCGAAGTACCCCACTTCGTCAATGAGTTTTAGCTTCAACGCCTGGGATGCGGTATAGACGCGGCCGTCCGCCATATCCCGGATCTCCTCCAGCGTGAGCAGGCCCTTCCTTTTCTCGTGGACGACCTCAAGGAACCGCTCATAAAGTTCATCGATGACCTCCTGGAAGAGGCGCTGCTCCTGCTCGCTCAGGTTGCGGAAGGGGCTGCCAGCATCTTTGAGTTCGCCTGACTTGATGACCTGGACTTTGACCCCGACCTTGGAGAGCAACCCTTCTATGTCAGGGAAGAGGGAGATGACTCCGATCGACCCGGTGATGGTCGTGGGATGGGCGATGATGGCGTCACAGGCCGAGGCGACATAGTAACCACCCGAAGCGGCCACTCCCATCATCAGGGCGACCACGGGAAGGCCAGTCCTCTTTTTGAACCGGAGGACCTCCCGGTAAAGGATGTCGCTCGATGTCGCGTCCCCTCCCGGTGTGTCGAGTCTTAGGATGATCCCGCGAACGAGGGCGTCTTCACCCGCCCTCTGCAACCTGGCATAGACTTGGGAGAGCACATCCCCTTCCCGGTTGAAGATGCCGCCCGGCTCCAGCGAGCTGATCATCCCTTCGACGTCTACGACCAGGACCTTTTCACTGGCCGGGCTCTTCACGAGCATGACTTCCTGCAGCTTGCTCTCGCCCAGGATGTCGACCCGGAAAGTGCAACCTGCGGCAGCCAAGACAAGACCCAAAAGGACCGGCCAGTGTTTCTTCATCGTTTCTCTCCAGCGTCTTTCACTATATCATATCTTCACGCAGGCCGCGACGCCCTTGCGAAGGGGGCTTCTTCTCCAAGTTGACTTTAGCCGGGGGCGGGTGATATAAGGAACCCGGATAAGGGAAGAAGGGAGTGGCATGATCCGCCGGCTCAAGGCGTTCGCCCTGGCGCACTTCGAAACGACCCTCATCATCATCATCCTCTTAGGAATCGCTGTCATCGCCTTCCTTGTCCACTACAAATTGGCCTTTCTCAATTTCTTTTTCCTGCCGGTCATCCTGGCAGGCTATTACTTGGGTACCAGAAAGGCCGTGCTGACCGCCAGCCTCTGCATCCTTCTGGTTGTCCTTTATTATGTCTTCTCCCGCCTCCTTGTGCCCTCGCTCCCCGGCATGTCTCTCGATGAGGGTTTAAGCATTGTCACCTGGGCGGGATTCCTCATCCTGACCGCAGCCGTGATCGGCGGGATCGCCGGGCAGAGAGAGGCTCAGATGAAAAGCCTTCAGGGCGCTTATTCGGGAGTGCTCGAGATCATGCTTAAGTATCTTGAGGTTGCGGATGAGCGGAGGCCGCGGTCTGTCCGGGTGGCGCACCTGGCGGGCAAAATCGCCGCGGCGGCCAAATTGAGCACCTTCAACGTCGAAAACGTCAAATCGGCAGCGCTCCTCCTCGAGGCCGGCGACGTGAGGTCAAACCTCCATCTTTATGACGAAGTCGCGGCTTTCATGCAAAAGGAGAGCAAGCTGACCGGGAAGGCCGGCGATGACAGGGCGAACGTCCTCCTGAGGACGACCGCCTCCCTGCTTAAGGAGGTGGAGCCTATCCTGGCCAACTATTTTTATCATTATGTGGAGGAGGCGAAAGTCCTGGATAAGGATCTGTCGACCATCCCCTTAGAGAGCAGCATCATCGCCCTGGCCGACCTGGTCGACCGGCTGAACACGGAAAGCCTGCCAGCACCCTGGAAAGATGAGATCAAGTCACTCCAGGATATCCGGAAACTCTCAGGCAGGGCCTTCCCGGCCGCAGCCGTCCAGGCGCTTTTCAAGCCGGTTGCGCCCGGCGCGTGACGGGGACTTTCTTCCATGGCCCAACCTCGCCCGGATCGGCGACCGCTGAAACCCCGCCGGAAGAAGAAGCGGCGGAGCGTGCTCGGTCTTGACCTGGCCGGTGTTCCGCACCGGCCGACAGGGGTCTGCCTTCTTGAGGACGGCGTCTGCCGGACCACGCTGCTCTATAAAGACAGCGAGATATTGGACCATGCCCGGGAGAGCGGGGCCGCCCTGATCGCCATAGACGCCCCCTTGAACCTTCCTCCTGGAAGAAGGTCGATGGCCGACCGGAACGGCGCTCATTACCGGCCTTGCGATATCGAACTGCGACGCCGCAAGATCCCCTTTTTTCCGATCACCCTGGGCCCGATGAGAAAGCTCACCCAGAGAGGGATCCGCCTGAAACGGCGCCTCGAAGCGGAAGGATTCCGGGTCGTCGAGATCTACCCCGGTGGGGCGCAGGACATCTGGAGGATTCCCAGGGCCAAACGCAGCCGGGAGGGCCTGAGAAGGGGCCTTTCCCGACTGGGCATCAAGGGGCTCACCAGAGCGGCTTCCGACCATGAATTGGATGCGGCCACGGGCGCCTTGGTGGGGTGGCTCTATCTCCTAGACCAAGCCGAGGTCTTGGGCGATTTCTCGTCAGGCGCGATCCTCATGCCCGTCGCGGGGCGATGACCCGGATGGCCTGGGGGATGACTTTGACTTCGACGCGGTCCCTTTTCCCCAGGTATTCGCCGTGATACTGGACGGGGAGACCTTTCCCTGTGAGCACGAGTTTTTTGGCCTTAAAGTTTTTCAGCCGGCGCTGGGAGAGCCCGAAATAGGTCAGCGGGAGAAGGAGCGCGTATTTCCAGCCGCTCATCTCATAGAACGTCACGTCGAGGTATTCATCTTCCAGGCTGGCCTGCGGCGCGATCCGGAAGGAGTAGCCGAAATAATTGGATTTGGCCACGACACAGTCCAGGATCTTGAGCCTTAAAGCCTTCCTATCGAAAGGCGTTCCCTTCTCATCGAGGCCGTCCTCGAGCTCCGCTTCCACCTCCCAAAGAGGCTGGGAAAGCAGTCCGAGTCCGGCTAAAGCATGGCCCCAGAAGCCCTTGACCTTTTGCCGCAGCCTCTCGTCGCTCGCTCCCGCCGTCGCGCCGATACTGGAGAAGCCGGAGATGAAGCCTTCGATGTCCATCAGGCTGACCAGGCGAGGTTCGCCTGTTTTAAGGACCTTTACGGCCCGGCGGACATTCTTCGGGATGTTCAGCGATTTCCGGAAGGCGTTGCCGCTGCCCAGCGGGATGATCCCGAACAGGACATCCTTTTCTCTTCCCGCCTCCCGGATCCCTTGAAGGATATCCGCGATAGTGCCGTCCCCGCCCAGGGCGATGATCGTCGAGTAGGCCGGGCTGATCTTGCGGACGAGGGCGATCATATCTTCTTTTCCGACCAGGG
>DAIPLF010000306.1:0-3497 GCA_036769375.1 Candidatus Aminicenantota bacterium
GACGAGGCGACTGCCGAAGACCTCAAGTGGATCTCGCTCATCAACGCAAACCTCCAGGAGGCACGAGATTGGGTGGTCCACCTTGCCGGAACGTTCCTGCTGTTTGCGCTTTTCTTCGTCACGGTGTGGTATTATCTGAAATCCCTGCTCAAGTTCCGGGCCGCCTTGAACATCTATCTGATGACGGGCGTGACCCTCGTCCTGGGGCTCCTTGCCTATAAGCTGGCCTCGTCTCTCGCCACCCTCTTCAGCCAGTTCGCCAGGCTGTCCGTCCTGACCGATGTCGATGTCTACAGGTTTGCTTTTCCCTACCAGTTCGGGGTCCTCATCTTCGCCTTCCTGACCAATAACACGGTGACCCTGATCTTCGCCATCCTCAACAGCCTGCTCGTCGGGTACATGTTCCAGGGCAATTTCCTGTTCCTGCTGTTCTCTTTCATTGGCGGCCTGGCTGCGATTTACGGCATCCGCTACTACCAGAAAAGAAGGCGCACGGCGGTCCTTCGCGCCGGCCTCTTTGTCGTCGCCCCGATCAATGTCTTCCTCATCATCACTCTCCAGCTGATCCAAGAGAAGATCAGCGGATTGGATGCCATCGCCGCCGAGTCCACGATGGGCCTCCTGGGCGGAGCCCTGAGCGCGGCGCTCGCCTTTGTGCTTCTTCCGGTCTTCGAAAACGTCTTCGGCTTCGTCACTCAGACCAAGCTCCTCGAGTTGACCAACTCTGACCTGCCTGTCTTCCGTCAGATGGCCATGGAAGCGCCCGGTTCTTACCATCACTCTCTCGTTGTCTCCACCCTGGCCGAGAAGGCGGCCGAGGAAATCGGCCTGGACTCGATGCTGGTCAAGGCCGGGGCCCTCTACCACGATATCGGGAAGGTGAAGCGGCCTGAGTATTTCATCGAGAATATCAGCCGCAATCCCGACCTCCACAGGGACATGGCCCCAAGCCTCAGCTCGCTGGTCATCATCAGCCACGTCAAGGAAGGCTCCGAGGCCGCCAAGAAGCTGAAGCTCCCCAAAAAAATAAGGGAGATCATCGAGCAGCACCACGGGAGCTCCATCGTCCGGTACTTCTTTCACAAGGCCAAAGAAGTCTACGACCCGGAGATGCAGAAGATCGAGGAGGAGAACTACCGCTATCCGGGACCACCTCCGCAAAGCAAAGAAGCGGCCCTGATCATGCTCGCCGACTCGGTGGAAGCCGCCTCGCGGAGCCTCAAGTCGCCCTCGCGGGAAAGCCTGAAACGCTTGATCGTCGAGATCTTCGAAAACTACCTTCAGGACGGGCAGCTGGATGACAGCGACTTTTCGCTCCGGGAGCTCCGGGCCATCGCCACCTCCTTCCACGCGACTCTCTACGCCATCTACCATCCCCGGATCCAATATCCGGGTTTCGACTTCGAGATAAAAAAGAAGAAAAAGCCGGCCAACGGGAAAAAAACCAATGATCGAGGTCCTGAACCTCCAGAATAGGTATTGGGTCGACCGGAGAAAATTCGTCAGGGTCCTGGCCCGGCTGACCGAACAATACAGGCTGAAGGAACCCGAGGTCACTCTGGCCTTCGTGGGGACACGGACCATCTCCAGGCTTAACAGGGAATTCCTGAAAAGGTCCGGGCCGACCGATGTCATCAGCTTTCCCGGCGTCGAGGGAGCAGGCGGGAAACGCCTTCTCGGAGACATCGTGATCTCGGTGCCGCAAGCCTTCAAGCAGAGCTTCACCGAAGCGCATGGGCTGGAAACTGAGCTTCTGGACCTGGCTGTCCACGGCTTTCTGCACCTTCTCGGATTCGACCACGGGAAGGGGATCGAAGAGGAGGAAGTCCGGGTGCGTCAGGCCTTGGAAGGGGGAGCGTAAGGACATGACGGCGGGTTTTTGGTCATGGGCCGGCCTGGCTCTGCTCTTTCTTCTTGCCTTTCTGCTGTCACTCTTTCATGCCTCTCTCAGCGTATTCTCCAAGATCTCGTTGAGCCGATACCTCGAGAACAGGGACAAGAAGTTCAGGGAAAAGACGCTCGACATATATGACGAGACCAGGATCGCGGTCGAAAGCTTGCGCGTCATCTTCATCATCGCCTTCTTGATCGACTTTTCGCGACCCATGCCCCGCATGGCGCACTGGCCGATCTGGCTCTTCCTGGGGTCGTTGGCCGTCTTCTTCATTTTTTTCGATTACCTGCCGCGTCTCTTGAACTCCTTGAACAGGAAAGGGTTTATCTGGTTTTTCCTCCCCTTCTTCGGGCTCGTCCACGGGATGGCCTCTCCCCTGATCCTCCTTCTCAGGAAGCTCGAGGACAAGCACATCGAGGAGGAGATCCACGAGGCCTCGGAGGAGGAGATCGATACCTTCATCGACGAGGCCACAGAGGAGGGGATCATCGAAGAGCACGAGGGCACCCTCCTCAAGAACGTGGTCGAGTTCGGCGATACCCTGGTCAAGGAGATCATGACGCCGCGCCTGAAGATGGTCTGCATCAGGAAGGACGCCACATTCGGGGCGCTGAGGGACCTCATGGAATCGGAGAAATACTCGCGCATCCCCGTCTACAAGGACCGGCTCGACAACATCGAGGGGGTGGTGATCGCCAAGGACCTCCTCGCCCACGCCAGGGACGCGCAGCAGGCCCTGCCCATCGAGCCGATCATCCGGCCGGCCTATTTCGTACCGGAATCGATGAAGGTCGCTCAGCTGCTCAAGGAGTTCAAGAAGCAAATGCAGAAGATGGCCCTGGTCATCGACGAGCACGGCGGCGTTGCCGGCTTGGTGACCATGGAGGACCTGGTCGAGGAGATCGTGGGGGAAATCCAGGATGAATACGATCAGGACGAGGAGGTCCCCATCACAGAAGTGGGACCCGCCGAATATATTTTCTCTGGCGACGTGAACGTCGATGAACTCGAGAGGCGGTTCGATAAGGACGTGTCCCAGGATGATTTCATCACCGTAAGCGGCCTCATCGGTCACCATCTCGGGAGGCTGCCGAAGCGAGGGGAGACCTTTGAGATAAAGGGCGTGTCGTTCGAGATCCTGGACGTCGACCAGAAGAGGATCAAGAAGGTGAAGGTCCGGACGGCGGCGGGAACGGCGGCCGGCGGGGAGCAAGGCGAGAAATGAAAGTCGGGTATGTGGCCCTCATCGGGCGGCCGAACGTCGGGAAATCTACGCTCCTCAACGCCCTTCTCGGGCAGAAGATCGCCATCATATCGGACAAGCCGCAGACGACACGGATCAGCATTCTCGGGATAAAGACGACAGCGGCTGGGCAGATCATATTCATCGACAATCCCGGCATTCACAAGCCGCTCCACACACTGAATAGGCGGATGATGAATTTCGTCCATTCGGCCCTGGAGACGGCCGACGTGCTGTGCCTGATCATCGACGCCACCGAGAAGTACGGGCACGGAGACGAATTCGTCATCGAGACGCTGCGGAAGGTCACGACACCCCTCTTCCTTCTCATCAACAAGGTCGATATCGTCCGCAAGGACA
>DAIPLF010000017.1:0-12512 GCA_036769375.1 Candidatus Aminicenantota bacterium
TTTTACTGGGGGACGAGTGAATGGAGCGCCCGGCAGATCGCGGAAGCCTGCTATTTCGCCAAGCAGGAGCATCTCATCCCCCCGACGATGGAGCAGCCCCAGTACAACATGTTCACCCGAGAGAGGGTGGAAAAGGAATACGCCCCCCTCTACAGGGATTTCGGGATCGGAACGACTATCTGGAGCCCCCTTGCCGGAGGCCTCCTGACCGGGAAATACGAACGGGGGATACCTCCGGGCACCCGGGTATCGCTCCCGGGATATGAGTGGCTGCGCGAGCGCTATGAGGGCCCGGAAGCGGAGGTCAGGAAAGGCAAAGTCCGACTTCTCCGCGCCTTAGCAGATGAGCTGGGGATCACGCCGGCCCAGCTTGCCTTGGCCTGGTGCCTGAAGAACCCGAACGTGAGCTCGGTCATAACCGGCGCCTCGCGGCCTGAACAAGTGGTCGAAAATATGAAGGCCATGGAGGCGGCGGACCGGCTCTCACCGGATATTATGGGCCGGATCGAGACGATCCTGGACAACAAGCCGGCCCCGGAGCCCAACTTCCGCTAGGAGCATATTCAAGATGACACACCATCGCCTGCCGAGAATGATCTTTTCGATCCTGGCTATCCTTGTCATCGGATTTTTTCCAGGATGCCTCAAAAAGACGCCGGCTGACCTTGTCCTGACCAATGGAAAGATCATGACTGTGGAAGAGACGGCGCCGGAGGTCGGGGCCTTGGCGGTATCAGGCGATCGGATCGTCGCCGTCGGAACAGCGAAAAAGATCAAACGCTATATCGGAAGCTCGACCCGGGTGATCGACCTCAAGGGCCGGACGGCCGTCCCCGGGTTCATCGACAGTCACGCCCACTTCACGGGAGTGGGTGAAGCCCGAATGATCCTGGACCTGACGAAAGCCAGGAACTGGGATGAGATCGTCGCCCTGGTCGCTGCGGCGGCGGGCAGAGCCAAGCCGGGGGAATGGATCCGAGGAAGAGGCTGGCACCAGGAGAAATGGGACAGAAGGCCGGAGCCCAATGTGGACGGGCTGCCTTTTCATGATTCCCTGAGCCGTGTGACACCGGACAACCCCGTCCTGCTGGAACACGCCAGCGGTCATTCCTGCCTGGCCAACGCCAAAGCCATGGAGCTCGGGGGGGTCACCAGGGAGACCGCCGACCCGGCCGGGGGCGAGATCGTCCGCGACGCGCAAGGGAACCCCATCGGAGCCTTCCGGGAAGTCGCCCAGGGGCTCATCGGGCGCCCGCTTTATGGCTCTGAGTTGAAAAAGACCGAGGCCGAAAGAGCCGCGCAGGAACGGAAGGCCATCGAGCTGGCTGCCCAGGAATGTCTGTCCAAAGGGATCACCAGCGTTCATGACGCCGGCGCATCATTTGGGACCATCGACCTCTACAGGTCGCTGGCCGAGCAAGGGAGACTCGGCGTCCGGATCTACGCTATGATCGACGAAGGCAATTCCGGGCTAAAGCAGCGCATCGCCCAATACCGGATCATTGGGGCAGGTCAAAACCATCTGACCGTGCGGGCCATCAAGCGACTCTTGGACGGTGCGCTGGGCGCGCACGGGGCTTGGCTGCTCGAGCCTTATGCGGACCTGCCGTCCTCCACCGGTCTGAGCACGACGCCGATCGCAGAGCTGAAGGAGACAGCCCAGCTGGCGATGGAAAACGGCTTCCAGCTTTGTACCCATGCCATCGGGGACCGGGCCAACCGCGAGATCCTCGACATCTACGAGCAGGCCTTCGCGGCCCATCCGGAGAAACAGGACGTCCGCTGGCGGGTGGAACACGCTCAGCATCTTTCTCCCTCCGATATCCCCCGCTTCGGCCGGCTCGGAGTCATCGCCGCTATGCAGGGAGTCCACTGCACTTCGGACGGCCCGTGGGTTATCGCCAAGCTGGGCGAAAAGAGGGCCCGGGAGGGCGCGTATGTCTGGCGGTCGATCATGGATGGAGGAGCCGTCATCTGCAACGGCACGGACTCCCCGGTCGAGGATGTCGACCCGATCCCGTCGTTCTATTCGACCGTGACCAGGATGATGAAGAACGGCACGACCTTTTTTCCGGAACAGCGCTTGACCAGGAAAGAAGCGCTGCGCACATACACACTCCATGGTGCCTACGCCGCTTTTCAAGAGGAGCTCCTGGGATCGCTCAAACCAGGAAAGCTGGCCGACATCACCGTCCTGTCGAAAGATATCATGACGGTGCCGGAGCAGGAGATCCCGACCACGGCCGTCCTGATGACCATCGTCGGCGGCCGGGTCCTTTACGAGAAAAACTGAAGCGGTCAGCGGAGGAATAATTATGGGCGGCTTTTTCGGCATCGTCTCTAAAGAGGACTGTATCGGCGATCTCTTCTACGGGACGGACTACCACTCGCACCTCGGGACTAAGAGAGGCGGGCTGGCCGTCTGCGGGCCCGAGGGTTTCGTCCGGATCATCCACAGCATCGAGAACGACCCGTTCCGCTCCAAATTCGATGACGACGTTTCCAAGATGGTCGGGAGGACCGGGATCGGCGTCATCAGCGACACCGACGACCAGCCGCTCCTCATCCGCTCCCATCTCGGGAACTACGCCATCGTGACGGTAGGCGCTATCAAGAACAAGGAGGAGCTGGCCAAGCGGGCCTTTGAGACGCGCAGGCTTCATTTTTCCGAGATGAGCGGCGGCGAGATCAGCCCGACCGAGCTCATCGCCACTCTGATAAACCAGGAGGGGACATACGAGGATGGCATCGCCAGCGCCCTGGAGGCGATCCAGGGGTCCTGCTCTCTGCTCCTGCTCACCGAAAAAGGCATCTATGCCGCCCGCGACAAGTGGGGGCGGACGCCGGTCGTCATCGGCCGCAAGGACGGCAGCACGGCCGTCACCCTGGAGACGTGCGCCTTTCCCAACCTCGGGTTCAGGACAGAGAAAGACCTCGGGCCCGGCGAAGTTGTCTTCATCACGGCCGAGGCTTACGAGCAGAAGATCCCCGCCCTTGACCGACTGCAAGTCTGTGGCTTCCTCTGGGTTTATTACGGCTATCCGGCGTCGAGCTACGAGGGGATCAATGTCGAGTGGGTCCGCAACCGCTGCGGCGCCTTCCTGGCCCGGAGGAATCCCCTGGCCATCGATTTTGTCGCCGGCATCCCCGACAGCGGCATCGGCCACGGCCTGGGTTACGCCGCTGAAGCGGGAGTCCCCTTCAAGAGGCCCTTCGTCAAGTACACCCCGACCTGGGCCCGGAGCTTCATGCCCCAAAGCCAGGTCCTCCGGGACCTCGTGGCCCGGATGAAGCTCATCCCTATCCAGGAGCTCATCGAGGGAAAGAAGTTCCTTTTCTGCGAGGACTCGATCGTCCGCGGCACTCAGCTCAAGGACACCATACAGAGGCTCTACGACGTCGGGGCTCTGGAGGTCCACATGCGCCCGGCTTGCCCCCCTCTCGTCTATGCCTGCAAATTCTTGAACTTCTCCATATCGCGCTCGGAATTCGATCTCGCCGCCCGCCGAGCCATCCGCGAGCTCGAAGGAGACCACCCCCGTGAATTGACCCCATACGCGGTCCACGGGAGCGAGCCGTACAACGCCATGGAGGAGAAGATCCGGCGGCGGCTAAACTTGACGACACTGAAGTACCAGCGAATGGAGGACCTCGTTGAAGCCGTCGGCCTCCCCAAGGAAAAGATCTGTACCTTCTGCTGGGATGGATTCGAACCTGCCGAATAGAGCGGACTTCGCCCCTTTTCTGCTATAATAGAAATCCTTCATGCCGACCTTCAGCATATCTCGGATCGGGACCTTCCGCGGTTGTCCTAGGCAGTACAAGTTCGCCTACATCGAGCGGCCCGAAGTTGAATACGAAGACAGCGTGGAGGCTTTCCTTGGATCCCGCGTCCACGAAGCGCTTGAAAAGCTGTACCGAGACAAGCGGCACGAGAAAAAGCTTACCCCGGTTGAACTGCTGCAGAGCTTCAATGAGGCCTGGTCCCGCGACTGGAGCGAAAAGATCCTCATCGTTCGCAAAGACTACACAGCGGAAAATTACCGGCTTATGGGAGAGCGCTTTCTGAGAGATTACTATCTCCGCTATGCGCCTTTCGAGCAGGGGAGGGTGGTCGGGCTCGAGACCCGGGAAACCGTCCCCATGGACGATCAGGAGACCATCCACCTTCATGTCCGCATCGACCGTCTGGTCGATATGGGGGCCGGGCTCTATGAGGTCCATGACTACAAGACCTCCTCCGGGCTTCCCGGGCAGGCTGAGCTGGACCAGGATATTCAGCTCGCCGCCTATTCACTCTGGGTGCGCCGCCGCTTCAAGGATTTCCGCAGGGTGCGCCTGGTCTGGCACTATCTGGCTTTTGACAAAGAGCTGGACTCCTGGAGGACGGAAGAGGACCTGGAAAATCTTCGGCAGGAGCTTCTCAAGGAGATCCGAACGATCCAAGAAGCCACGGATTTCCCGCCCCGGGAATCAGGGCTTTGCGGTTGGTGCCTGTATCGTTCCCTCTGTTCGATTAAGCGGCGCGAGGCGGAGGCGTCCGCGCTTCCCGAGAATGAATTCCAGGCCTTGGAAAGCGTTAAGCTGGTGGATGAATATGTCAGGCTGAAGGCAGAGGCCGACGTCTCCCGGAGGGAAATAGAAGATAAGCTCGAGAAGATCGAACGGGAGCTGATTGCTCTTTGCCGTGAAGACCTGGACAAAGAGAAGGTGGCCGTCATTCCCGGATCAGACAACAGGGTGACCGTCAAGGAAGTTGAGCAGTCCAAGTGGCCGGCCAAGAACACGGAAGACAGGGCGCGGCTGATCACCGTCCTCAAAGGATGCGGCCTCTGGGACCGGGTGGCCGACCTGGACCCGCACGCTCTGACGCAAATTCTGGAAAACGGCGAAGACTTTTCTGCAGCGAACAGGGACACCGTTGCCGCCTTCCAAACGAAAGAGAAGTCTTACCGGCTAACGATTTCCAGGAAAAAAGAGAAGGCCTCGGATTGAGATCGAGCGCTCTTTTCCTCGCTTTCCTGGCGGCTGTGCTTTGTTATCCCTCGTGCCGCCGGGGAACGGAAGAGGACGACGTCCTGGGAACCGTCGATTCCCTGGCCCGGCTGGCCGAAAAGAAGGACATCGAGTCGATGATGGCTTGCTTCGCGGAAGATTTCAGCGATTTCGAAGGCCGCGACAAGAGCGGGCTCCGCTCGCTCGTTTCCTCCTATTTCACCGGCCGCACCGGGATCGTGGCCCACAAGTTGAGCAGCCGGATCATCGACTTCCGACCCGGCAAAGCGTCGCTTGAGGCCGATGTCGCCCTGTCATCGGGAGGGGCCCAGGCCCTGCGGCGCCTCATCCGGATATCGCCGGACGTCTACCGCATCCGCGTCGACCTCACCAAATCTGAGGAAGATTGGCTGATCTCCTATGCCGAGTGGGCTTCGATCGGCTTGAGCGACCTCTTTCCCGAATCCCTCCTTCAGCTCCGGGAATTATTCCCCGGAACTCAGGTTGAAAAATAGATCTTTTTGGAGGTGGCCATGAACTCAACGACCAAAACCACGGAAATCCTGATCATCGGGGGCGGGCCGGCAGGATATGCTGCCGGGATCTATGCCGCCCGGGCGGGCCGAAAGACGGCGATCCTGGAGGGCCGGGGACGGTCGCGTCTTTCCATAGGCTACGCCCTGGAAAACTATCCCGGATTCATTTCCGTCGACAGCGCCGAGCTTCTCCGGAATTTCAGGTCCCAGGCTGAGCACTTCGGAGCCGAACTCTGGCCCGATGAGGCGATTGATTTCAACCTTTCCGGACCGACAAAATACGTGGTCTCGCGCGAATGCTTGTATGAAGCCAAGGCAGTGATCCTGTCCACCGGAAAACCCGTTCCCCGGGAACGCCTGATCCGGGGAGAAGAACGATTTTTGGGTCAGGGGGTCAGTTATTGCGCCACCTGCGACGGGCCGCTCTATCGAGGTCTGACTGTCGCGGCGCTGGGGTCCTCGGGTGAAGCGGCCGAGGAAGTCCTCGCCCTGGCCGGGATGGGCTGCCGGGTCCACTGGATCCCGGGAGAATCCCTGGATAAAAGGGTCCTCCCGGAAAAAATCCGGGAGATCGAGAACAAGGGGATCCCCGTTCATCGGACAGCCCGGGTTATCGAGGTGCGAGGCGGGCGCAGTGTGGAGAAGATCGCGCTGGAAAAAGAAGGCCGGGAAGAGGAGCTTCCTGTCGCCGCGCTTTTTATCTTCAGGGAGAGCCTCACTTCACCGCTTTTTCAGAAGGCTGGATTATCACTCGACCATAGGCAGTGCCTGGCCGTGGACCGGTTTCAGCGCACCAACATTGAGGGGGTGTTCGCCGCCGGGGACATCACTTGCGGAGGGATGCAGGTGGTGACGGCCGCGGGGGAAGGCGCGGTGGCCGCCATGCAAGCGATCATGCATGTCCGCAGAAATCCTTGACGAGGGCGGACGATCAGGAGTAGCTCTTCAACTTGCCGTTGAGCTCGGGGGATTGCAGCTTGCGGAGCGCCTTGGTCTCGATCTGTCTCACCCGTTCTCGGGTCACCTGAAGGTGCTCTCCGACTTCCTCCAAAGTATGGTCTCCATCGCTCCCCAGGCCGAACCTCATCCGAATGACCTGGGCCTCTCTCTCCGTCAGGCTCTGAAGGGCTTCTTCGATCTGACGCCGTAAGCTCGAATGGATGACCGTGTCGGGAGGGGAGGGGATGTCCTTGTCCTGGAGAAACTCACTCAGGGAACTCTGGCCCTTGTCGCCGACGGGAGTCTCGATGGAGACGGTCTCCTGGGTCGTCTGGAGGATCTCGGCGACTTTCTGTGGGGAGAGGCCGGTCTCGCGGGCGATCTCTCTAACAGACGGCTCCCTGCCTTTTTCCCTGAAGTACGTCCGGCTGAACCGGGCCATCTTCTGCAAGGTCTCCGTCATGTGAACGGGGATGCGGACGGTCCGTGACTGGTCCGCTATCGCCCGTGTGACGGCCTGACGGATCCACCAGGTCGCATAGGTAGAGAACTTGTGGCCGAGCCTGTAATTGAACTTGTCAGCCGCCCTCATCAACCCGATATTCCCCTCTTGGATGAGGTCGAGAAAATGGAGCCCCCGGTTCTGGTAGCGCTTGGCGATGGAGACAACCAATCTGAGGTTGGCGGCGACGAGCTCCCGTTTGGCATCATCGTGCAGCTTTTTCCCTGACCGGATGAGGCCATAGGCCCTGCGGAACTCGGCTGACCGTCTCTTCGAGGTCCGCCGCCCTACGGCCCGGCAGCCCGCCATGGTATCGTCGACCAGGGACTCCCAGGCATCCGGCCGGAGCCCCAGTCCGGGCAGGAGATGCAGCATGCGGACGATCAACCGCCGGCGCCGATACAGCGCCGCCCTGGTTGTCGGCAGGGCCTTGAGGCGATTTCCGAGACGCAGCACTCCTTCGATCCTGGCCCGGGCTTCGCTCTGCGAAGTCTCCAGGTTGTCGCCCTCGATATCTGCCTCAGTAAAGTCGAAAATCTCCCGCAGAGCCCCGGGCACATGCCGGATCCTTTTGACCATACCGCGCAGAGATTCCAGGAAAAGGGGAGTCAGGACCAGTCCCTTGGCGATCTGCCGTTTCCCCTTCTCGATCTTTCTGGCCAGGCCGACTTCTCCCTCCTTGGTCAGGAGCATGACCCGGCCCATGTCCTTGAGGTAGACCCTCACCAAGTCCACCTCCGGGTTGCCCCCTCCTTGGCCGGAGCCGCTGCCTCCGGGAGCCGCCGGAACACCGCCCCGGTCGGCTGGACCGGGGCCGTCCGAACCAGGGACGCCGGAAGCGGCTCTCTCTTCGAACAGAAGGCCCCCGTCCTCCTGGTCCGAAAGGCGGGTCTGGATTCCATACCCCGACTCGGGTTCGTATATGAAGCCCATGGCTTTCTCCCTATTTCCGATAATTCATATAGGATAACTAGGGAAATGTCAAGAGCGTTGCATTTTTTCCAGGAAGAGGGGGGTGCTGGCTGTTTCGGGGAATTAGCAAAAGGAGGGGTTTGGGATGGCGGGTTCCCGCCCAGCCAGCCAAGCGTAAACCCAAATTTATCTTAGCACATTAACCCTAGCAAATCAATAGGGTCTATATAAATAATAAGGTTGGACCGCCGAGAACCGGTCAGCTCTCAGAGACTCCCGCACCGGAGGCGAGCGAGGCGGCAGCGCCTTCGGGAAGCCTTGTCCCCTAAAAAACCTGTTGATATTCTCCTCTTCTTGGGATATCCTCTCGCCGTGGTCAGAATACGCAAAAAAAGCCCCAAAAACCCTCCGGCGGCGACCGAGCCCGTCCGACTAAAATCTCCAGAGGGCGAAATGCGTCTAAAAAGGCAGGCGGCTTGGGAGGGCCAGGAGAGGCGCTTGGACCGCCGGGTCCATGAGGAAGATAAGGTCGTCATCGAGCTTCTCACCGACGGCCAGCCGCCGGCCGAAAAGACGATCATCAACGCCCTGACCAAAGACATATCGCCCGGGGGGGTCCGCTTAACCACCAACCGGCACTTGCCCATCAACACTCTTCTCAAGATGGAGATCGTCCTCTCCAATCGCCGCCGCGTTATCCAGGTCATGGGAGCGGTCCGCTGGACACGCAGCCTATATGAGGAAGAGCTGTTCGAGACCGGGATCGAGTTCACCAGGATCTCTCCCGAAGACAAGATGCTCCTCCTCGAGCACACTTACAAAAAGAGAACTTGAGCCGCCTTTCTCAGGGCGGGAAAGGAGCCTTCCCATGAAGCGAGCCATCCAGCGAAGGGAATTCCTCAAGAAGGGTTTGAAGGTCGGGCTCACGGCGGCGGCGGCTGGTCCTCTCGTCCGCCAGTTCGCCTTCGCCCCTCTTGCCGCCTTGGCCGGGGAGGGAGCCGATATAGCGGCCGTCTCCGGGGACGATTACGGGAAGAATGCTCTCAAGGCCGTGGAACTTATCGGCGGGATCGAGCGGTTCGTCCCCAAGAACTCGCGTGTCGCCATACTCGCCAACGTCCAGAGCAGCCATCCCGGAACATTCACCAACGGCGCTGTCCTGGGTGCGGTGATCCGGCTTTGCCGTCAGGCGGGCGCCAAGGAGATCAACCTGGTCAGCTGGCAGGCCCTCAAGAACTGGGAATCCGCGGGATTGGCCAAGGTTGCCGCCGACGAAGGAGCGCGCCTGAAACTGGTGGAACGTGACGAAGCCAACTTCCAGCCCGTTCCTGTGCCGACGGGTAAAGCCCTCACCGAAGCCCGGATCCTAAGCGCCCTGTATGAACACGATGTCTTCATCAACATGCCGGTGACCAAGGACCATGCCGGCAACAGATTCACCGGGACCATGAAAAACCTGATGGGGATCAATTCCCCGGTTTCCAACCGCACTTTCCACAAAGAGAACTGGCAGACCGACAGGAGCGCCATCGAACATCTCGACCAGTCGATCGCCGACCTGAACACGGTCGTCAAGCCCGCCCTCAACCTGGTCGATGCCACGGAGTTCATCACCACCAATGGGCCCTTCGGTCCGGGCGAGATCATCAAGCCTAAGAAAGTCGTCGCCGGGGTGGACCGGGTCGCCATCGACGCCTACTGCGCGGCGTTGTGGGGCCTTAGGGCTGAAGACATCATCATGATCAAGCGAGGCGAGGAGCACGGCTTGGGCCGGTTTGACCTCAAAAGGGTCAAGGTCAAGGAGATGAGCGTCTGAACCGACGGCTGTTCATCGCTGTCCCGCTGATCTTTCTGTCATTTGTCTGTCCGGATATCCCCGCTGAGCCGAAGTCAAAACCCCAGAAAACAGCCTTCTTGGAGCTCCTCCCGGACGGGCCGGAGCTCGGAAGCTGGCAGAAAGAGGGAGATGCTCAATCCTTCGAGGGGGAAGACCTTTTCGTCTATATAGACGGAGGGGCCGAGGTTTATTTTGAGTATGGCTTTGAAAGGGTGATCGTCCAAGAATACAAGGACGAATCCGTCGGCCGCGCCTCGCTTGAGATTTTCGAGATGGATTCGGCGGAAAGCGCTTACGGCATTTTCACGTTTAAAGCCAGTTCCCGCGGTGAGGCGGTGGCCTTGGGCGATGAAGGCCAGCTGGCCGATTACTACTTGAACTTCTGGAAGGGCCGCTATCTGGTCACCATCACCGGCCTCGACCAGGATTCGGCCTCGAAGACCGCCCTTATGGCCCTGGCCCGGCTCGCCGAAAAGAGATTAACCGGGCGGGGGCAGCGTCCGGAATTGGTATCGCTGCTGCCGGAAGAGGACCTGGAACCCCAAAGCCTCAAGCTGTTCAAAGGCCCCCTTGCTCTCTCCAACAGCTATCCCTTTTTCAGGGAGGATGTCTTCTCTTTCCAGATAGGGATCAAGGGCGGCTACACGACCGGTTGCAGCCTCTTCCTCTTTGCGTACGCAGACGAAGGAACGGCGAACATCAGGTTTGCCGACGTCCGCCGGAGATTCTCGGCTGAACCTCGCTATGGGGAAGTCCGCTGGGCAGGAGGGCGGCTCTGGGCCCGCGACGATAGAGGGAGAGCCCTGCTCGTAGCGCAGCTTAAGAGATATATTGTCATCGTTCTCGGGGATGGCCAACACCAGGCGGCGGAGGCGCTGTTGGGCCGAGCCGAAAAACGCCTGGCGGAAGAAAAGGAGGAATCATGACCGGCAACGGAAACCGACGCGGACTCTCTCCCTTGATGACGGTCCTCCTGTGCTCTTTTGTTCTGACTGTGGTCCCCGCAGGAAGGTCAGCGCAGCGGACTGAAAAGCCTGTTCTCCACGGCAGTCACTGGGTGGCCATAACCGGGAAACCGCTGGCGGCCACGGCCGGAGCCATGGCCTTCCTTAAGGGCGGGAACGCCGTCGACGCCGCCTGCGCCATGCTGGGTGCGGTCTGCACGATGTACGATGTGTTGAGCTGGGGAGGGGAGACCCAGGCGCTGATCTTCAACCCGAAAACCGGCAAGGTCATCGGGCTGAATGCTCTGGGGGTCGCCCCGACAGGCGCGACGCCTGATTTTTTCCACGAGAAGGGGATGCGATACCCGCCAGCCTATGGGCCCCTGGCGGCGGTCACGCCGGGCACTCCCGGCGGGCTGATGGTCATGCTGGCTGAATTCGGCACCATGAGCCTTAAAGATGTCCTCCAGCCGGCTATCCAGATGGCCGATGGATATCCGGTCGAGGAGGAACTGGCCAGGAGCATCGAGAGGGGAAAAGAGCGCCTGAAAGAATGGCCTTATTCCAAAAAGGTCCTGCTGATCCACCCCGGGGGGAAGTGGGAGGCGCCGGAGCCGGGGGAAGTCCTCCGTCAGCCTGACCTGGCGGCGACTCTCCGCAAGCTGGTCGAGAGCGAGGATCTGGCCTTGGCTTCGGGGAAGAGCCGCAAGGAGGCGATCTATGCGGCCTACGACCGCTTCTACAAGGCCGACATCGCCGCCGAATTCGCCCGGGGATGCCGGGAGCAGGGAGGGCTCATCACGGCGGAAGACCTGGCCAATTGGAAGGTCCACCTTGAAGAACCCGTAACATCCAGCTATAAGGGCATCGATGTCTACAAGCTCACCTCTTGGGTCCAGGGACCGGTCATGCTCCAGGCGCTCAACATGCTGGAGAAAATCGACCTGAAGCCGCTTGGCTTTAATAGCGCCAAGTACATCCATTGCCTTTACCAAGTCATGAGTCTCGCCTTTGCCGACCGCGATTTTTATTACGGAGATCCCTATTTCCCGCCAGAGGAGCCGCTCCAAGGACTGCTCTCCAAGAAGTATGCAGAAGAGCGGCTCAAGATAATAAATTGGGAGGCCAATGATCCCGACATCAAACCGGGCGATCCTTATCCCTTTGAAGGCAAGAAGAATCCCTATCTCCGTTATCTCCAGGAATGGAAAAATGTTCCTCCGCCTGGCCGTGAGGACACCTCGAGTTTTTTATCGGGGACGACGTCGATCCAGGCGGCCGACGCGCAGGGCTGGGTCGTTTCGGTAACGCCCAGCGGGGGCTGGATACCCGCCTGCATCGCCGGGACGACCGGCATCGGGATGAGCCAGCGCATGCAGAGCTTCGTTCTGGACGAGAAGGAGAACCCGTTCAACGTCGTCGAACCCGGCAAGAGGCCGCGGGCGACCCTGACCCCCGGGCTGGCCCTCAAAGAAGGGAAGCCTTATCTTTCTTTTGCTGTCCAAGGCGGAGACACCCAGGACCAGAACCTTCTGCAGTTCTTTCTGAATATCGTCGAGTTCGGGATGAACGTCCAGCAGGCCTGCGAGGCGCCCAATATCACCAGCTACCAGATGAGAAACTCTTTCGATGAGCATGAAACTCTGCCCGGCCGGCTGGACATCAACGAAAAAGTCCCGCCGGATGTCCGGGAGAAGCTGGCCGCCATGGGCTATAAACTGTCCGTAAGAAAATATACTTCCGGGCCGATCAATGCCATCTTTTTCGACGGCAAGCACGGGACGTTCTGGGGGGGCTCGTCCAACTACGGGGAGGACTACGGCATCGCCTGGTGACGCGACGGGCTC
>DAIPLF010000307.1:0-3483 GCA_036769375.1 Candidatus Aminicenantota bacterium
CATCTCTCCCACCGCCGCGGCGGAGGGGTCGATCCAATTGATATCGGCATAGTTATCGTTGGAATAGTGGTGGTCGATGCTGATCTTGAAGTAATGGTCCAGGTGCTTCATCCCGGAGCGCTCGACACTGGCGCACTCGAGGAGGATAACCAGGTCGAAACCGCTGGCCGGGACCTGACCGATAGTGATCCGCTTGACCTCGGGCAGCTGGCTGAAGGGCAGGGGAGTGGGGTCGTGATTGATGATGCGGACCCGCTTTCCCAGCCGCTCGATCATTTTGGCCAGGGCCAGGCTCGTGCAGAGGGAATCGCCGTCAGGCCTCAGATGACTGGTGATGACGATCCGCCGGGAGGACATGATCTTCTCGCTGATAAGGCGGACCGGGTCATTTCTCGTCATCTTTAAGGCGCTCGATGAGCTGGTCGATCCGGCTCTGGTATTCGGGAGTCGGATCGCGGTGAAAAACAAGCGTCGGATTATACCTCAACTTGACCTCCGAGGCAATAGACCTCCGGAGATAGCCTTTGCTTCTCTCCAGGCGTTCCCAGAGCGCCTGCTCCTGGGGCTCGCCGAAGACGCTCAGGTAGACGTGGGCGGTCTGGAGATCGGCGCTCATCTCCACCCGGGTCACAGTGATCAACCCGGAGTCTCCCTGGAACTCCTGGAGGAAGACCCGGCTGAGCGCCTCCTGGATCAAATGGGCGACCCGTTTTGGCCGTCGGCTGACGTCCATCTCCTCTTCCTCCGTCGGGCTTTCAGAAATAGTGGAACTCGGTCCGGACGATCTCTCCTTCGAGGTTCTCCTCCACGTCGCGGCAGATCTTCTGGAGGACCTCATCGACGAATCCCTTCTGGCTGTTCAGGGTAACGATGCCGATCGTGGAGCGTTGCCATTTGTCCTGGAAATCGAGCTCCGCGAAAGCTGCGTTGAAGCGGCTGCGGACCCTGTCCCGGAGCGTGTTCAGGACCTTTCTCTTGTCCTTGAGGGAATGAGAATAAGGCAGGAAGATCTCAAAGGCGAGAAGGCCGATGACCACGAACGCACCTTCCGACTAAGCTGCCTTGGCTTTTTCTATGACATAGGCGACGATGATGTCGCCCTCCTGGATCTCCCTGGATTTGTCCAGGCCGATGCCGCACTCCAGGCCTTTAACCACCTCCGTGACATTTTCCTTGATCCTCTTGAGGGAGGTGATCCGGCCTTCCTGGACGGTCTGCTGGCCGCGCATCACCCGGACCAGAGCATTGCGCGTAATCTTGCCGTCCAGGACATAGCTGCCGGCGATCAAGCCCACCTTGGGAATCTGGAAAATCCGCCGGACCTCGGCCCGTCCGAGATAAACCTCTTTGGCCACGGGCTCGAGCATGCCGGCCAGGGCCTTGCTGATGTCCTCCGTCAGGCGGTAGATGATGTCGTAGCTCCGGATCTCCACGTTCTCCCGCTTGGCCATCTCCAGGATCTTGGGGCCCGGTTTGACGTTGTATCCGATGATCACGGCGTTCGAGGCGGAAGCCAGCAAGACGTCCGACTCGGTGATGTTCCCCGTGCCGGCATGGATGATCCGGATCTTGATCTCTTCCGAACTCAGCGGGGGGAGTATATCCTTGAGCACCTCCACCGATCCCTGGACATCGGCCCGCAGGATGATCGGCAGCTCCCGGGCCTCTCCCTGTTCGATCTTCTTGAAGAGCTCGTCCAGGGTGATGCGCTCGGGCCGCACCGGCGCTTCCTTTTTTACCTTGGAGAGGCGATAGGCGATGATCTTCTTGGCCGTCTCGCTATCGGGGACCGCCTGGAAAAAGTCGCCGGCAGTGGGCACATCGGTGAACCCGAGGACCTCGATGGGCATGCCCGGCTCGGCCCGCTTGATGGGTTTGCCTTTTTCGTCGAACAGCGCGCGGACCTTGCCGTGAACGATGCCGGAGATGAAGGCATCCCCGCCTTTGAGCACTCCGTGCTGAACAATGATGGTGGCGATAGGGCCCTTCTTGGGGTCGAGGCGGGCTTCAAGGACGACCCCTTGGGCTTCAACGGTGGGATTGGCTTTGACCTCAATGACATCGGCCAGAAGGACGATCATCTCCAACAGTTCGGCCAGGTTCTTCTTCTCCTTGGCCGAAACCTCGACGCTGATCGTCTGACCGCCCCAATCCTCGACCAGGAGTCCTTCCTTAGAGAGCTGCTGCTTGACACGGTCGATGTTCGCCTCCGGCTTATCGATCTTGTTTATGGCGACGATGATCGGCACGTTGGCGGCCCTAGCGTGGCTGATGGCTTCCTTGGTTTGAGGCATGACGCCGTCGTCGGCGGCGATCACGAGGATGACGATGTCGGTGACCTTAGCGCCGCGCGCCCGGAGCTGCGTGAAAGCCTCATGACCCGGGGTGTCCACGAAAGTAATGGCCCGATTGTTGAATAGGACCCGGTAGGCCCCGATGTGCTGGGTGATGCCCCCCGACTCTTTGCCGACGAGGTTGGAGGAGCGGATAGCATCAAGGAGGGTCGTTTTGCCGTGGTCGACATGCCCCATGATGGTGACGACAGGAGGACGAGCCAGCAGGTTGGCCGCCTTGGCTTCCGCCCGGCGCCGCAGGTCCTGCTCGTATCCCAGGAACTCGACATCGGCTTCCAGGGCCCGCCCGAGCGCCGCGACCATCCCCTCGTCAAGGAGGTCGTTCAGCTCCTGCGGGACGCCCTTGGCCGACAGCTTCTCCATCAAGTCCTTCGGCTTGAGGCCGATGATTTCGGCGGCATTTCGGATCGTCATCCCCTCGCGGAAGAAATACCTGGGACGGACCTTGGGAGCCTCTTCGGCCTTCGGCTTCTTCTTGACGGGCGGTTTGGGTTTGATCGTCTCTTTTTTCATGGTCACACTTGCTTGATTTCGATCTTCCAGCCGACCAGGCGCGAGGCCAGCTTGACGTTGATACCCCTTTTTCCGATGGCCAGGGACAGTTGATCCTTGGATACGATCGCCTGCATGGCCTTATCCGTTTGGTTAAGGAGGAGGATCTTGTCGACCCGGGCCGGGCTGAGGGCGGCCTTGGCGTAGGCCGGCGGATGGGCCGACCAGGCGACGATATCGATCTTCTCGCCTTGAAGCTCCTTGCTGATATTGAGGATCCGGTTGCCCTTGACCCCGATGCAGGCGCCGATCGGGTCGATGTCCCTCTCTTTGGAAAGGACGGCAACCTTGGCCCTTTCGCCGGGCTGGCGGACGAGGTCCTTGATCTCGATGTTCCCGTTGGCGATCTCAGGAATCTCGAGCTCGAGCAGCTTGGCCAGGAACCTGGGATGGGTCCTGGAGACAGATATCTGCGGGCCCTTGGTGCTTTTCTGGACCTGGGTGATCAGGGCGCGGACCATGTCCCCGCGGGCGAACTCCTCGTTCGGCAGCATTTCCCTCGCCATGAAAAGGGCCTCGGTCTTGTTGACCTCCAGGATGATATTGCCGTTTTCGAAGCGACGGACTGTCCCGGCGA
>DAIPLF010000018.1:0-12474 GCA_036769375.1 Candidatus Aminicenantota bacterium
GACGGGGGCTCAAAAGAAAGGGGACCGGGACTTTAAAAGAGAGAAGAGAGTTTTCAGACGCTTTCCGCCGTATACGAGGGCGTTGACCGCGACGAGCAAGCGGTATTTTCTTTGCCCGTAGGGGAACCACCAGAATTTCCGTTTTGCGAAGTGGCCGTTCTCGAGGCTGATGACTTTGGTTGACGTGAGCTCGGAAAGGGCCAGCTCTGAGAACAGCCGTCCCCAGCCGCTTCGCTTTGCCCCTCCCCAGGGCGCTTGGGGCATTCCGGCGCTCGCGTCATTGACCCAGACCAGGCAGGCTTGAAGCCTGGCGGCCATGGCGCGGGCTTTCCTGCTGTCCCGGCTCCAGATCGAGGTGCCTAAGCTATAGGCCGAGCCGTTCACTGAGCGGAGCGCTTCTTCGTCCGAATCCACGGGACACACGACCAGGAGAGGCCAAGGGATCTCCCCTTCGGGAAGCGGCGTATTTGCCGAGTCCGGGGCCTCAAGAACGATGAGTATCATCCCGGCTGAAGTCCGGACCGTCGCGCCTCTCTTTTTCGCGTCGCCGAGGAAACGCTGGATCCACAAAGGCATCTCCTCTTCCCTGCGCGGGCTGACGTCCGTCGCAGGATCCAGAGCCTCGCCGGCCCGGAGCTTGCCCATTTCCTCGACGAGGAGTCCGGCCAAACGGCCCTTGACCGAGGCGTGGACGTACGCGACCTTTGTTCCCAGGCATGACCGGCCGGTGGCGTAGAACGCGCTCCAGGCCAGTCCCCGCGCCGCCCGGCGGAGGTTGGCGTCCGCCCGGACGATGGCCATCCCGGCCCCCCCCAGTTCGAGGAGGCAGGGTTTGAAACTCCGACCGCAGAGGGCCGCGACCTTTTTCCCCGCTTCATAGCCCCCGAAAAAAATGATTTTCCGGACAGAGGGGCGGCCGATGACCTCCCGCGCGGCTTCCTCCCCGCCCTCTACGGTCTCAAAAGCCGTGCCGGGAAACCCTGATTCGCGGAAGAGCAGCCCGATGAGGCGGGCCGTCGAAGGACATTTCTCCGCCGGCTTGAAAACGACCTTGTTTCCGCAGAGGAGGCTCGCCGCGGCGGCCATCACCGGGAGGGAAAAGGGGAAGTTCGCGGGGCCGACGAGGCCGACGGTCCCAAGGGGTTCAAAGACGATGGTGTTCGCTTTCGTCCAGAAGCCCGGCCGCAGGCAGCGGAACCCTCGAGGCTTGAGCCGTCGCGGGTAGCTCGTTTCAAAATACCTGAGCATCTCCAGCGTCGCCGTGACCTCCTGGCTCAGGACCTCAGTCACCGGCTTTCCCGACTCTTCGGCGACGGTCCGAGCGATCTCTTCCTGGAAGTGAGCAATGGTCATCCTCAAGCGCACGATGAGCTTCCGCCTGTCCGCTAACGACAGGCTTTCCCACATCCTTCCCTGTCCCTCTCTCCGGAATTCGGCCTCAGCTCTCATCGCTCTTCACCTTCACCAAAGATCGTGTCGCGCGAAAAAATATCCTCAAATGTCTCCCGCCTCCGGATCAGACTTGGCTCGCCGTTATCGACCATGACGATGGCCGGCCGCGGCCCGGCGAAATTGTTGCTGAGCGAGGTGAAATAGGCGCCTGTATCCATCACAGCCAGGACGTCCCCCGACGCGAGCTGAGGAAGTCGACGTTCGGCAGCTACAAAATCCAGCGGCGTCGGAAGGCTTCCGTAGAGGTTGTATCTTCGGCCGGCCGGGCCGTCGGCCTTGTTGGCTACAAAGATAGAGTGGTACTCGCTGAGCAGGAGATGGGACAAGCTCATTGCCCCCCCATCGCAGATGGCGGCCAGGCGGCCTTTTTTTCGCTCCACGACCGATTTGACCCCCAGGAGGAGGAGTTGTGAAGAGGCGCTCAGGGCCCGACCCGGCTCGACGAAAATTTCGGGGCAAGGCGTTCGCTTTTCGCGGCAATAGCTTCCCAAGGTTCCTGCGCACGCCTGCGCGACTTCCCCCAGGAGCAGGGTCTGAGGCTTGAACTGCGGAGGCCGCTGCGGCTTATTCCAGGCGAAGAGGCGGATTGCTTCCCAGAGGTCGATTTCTTTTAAGGTGGAGATGTTGTATCCGCCGCCTATGTCCAGGACGTCGGGAACGAGGCCCTGGCGGCGGGCGTCCTCCAGGAAAGGCAAGGTATTCCGCAAGGCTTCGCGATAGGGGCCGGCTGTCCGAATGCCCGAGCCGATGTGAAAATGCAGACCCCGAAAACGGAAGACCGGTTTCCGGGCAATCGTTTGCAGCGCCTGCTGCCATTCCTCGCTCCCGAGGACGAAGCCGATGGGGCTCTTGGCCGTCCCGGTGGATACGGTGAAGCTGAAGACGCGCGCCCGAAGCCCCGGATTGATCCTCAGCCCCACGTTGACCTTTTTCCCCAGGTCCAGCCCGATTCTCTCGAGCGTCAGAAGGTCCGCGAATCTTTGCACGGTGATCATGTCCGCGCCGTTTTCGACTGACAGACGCAGCAGGGCTTCCGACTTCGCGCCGCCGTTGACGATGATTCTCTCTCCCCCGAGACTCAGCCGCCTGGCGAGCCGGAACTCAAGCTCGGAGATGACTTCGGCGCCGACACCCGCCCCGGCCATGACCCCCAGGACCTCCGGGACGGGATTCGTTTTGTAGGAAAAAAAGATGCGGGCCTGGAGACCGGCCGGCGTGAAGACTCCGCTCATCGAGCGGACGGCTTCCTCCAGGACCCGCCTGTTGACCACGAAGAGGGGCGTTCCGAACTCCCGGGCCAGGTCGGTGAGACGGCACCCGTCCCAGTACAATTCATTCCTTTGACGTTCCAGCGCCCAGTTCTTCAAGTTGCTCATTTCTTGATCCTCATCCTCCACCCAAAGACAAGCCCCGCGGCCAAGAGGAGGAGGCTGCCATAGACCAGGCTTCCCCCGAGGGGGGCCAGGACCGAATGGTCGCTGAAGGCGGCGGCCATGCTGACTTGCGAGGGAAAATAGGCCGGCAGGTGCCGAATGATGAACTTGTTCTGGGCCTCGGCGTAGTAGATGGGATTCTGGAGCCAGCCGATATCGATGTTGGCCAGGAGGACGATGAACAGAATGCCCTCGAGCTCCCGCCTGAAAATGGCCCCGACCATCAGTCCGTAGCAGCCGTAGACAAAGCCGGCCAGCATGAATCCCAGGAGGACGAGGGGCAGGCGCCGGGGCTGGAAAAAAAGAAGCAAGAGGAGCGAGATATAGACGCCGATGCCGACGATCAAGCCGACCAATGTGAGGAATTTCGAAGACAGGAGCTCGGAGGTCGTGTACCCGCAGAGAATGAGCCGCCGGTTGGCGGGCGCATGTTTCTGGGTGAGGTTGAGGGCCAGAAAGGAGGTGAGCAGCCCCACGGCGGCCAGGCCCATGAAGACGAGCGCCTCCTGGCGCTGGCTGACCCGGATGAACATCTCCTCGGAAACCGAGGCGAGTTTGAAGAAGATTTCCTTGTGGGTCGTCGTGAGGAGGATGATGGCGTAGAAGAGGGTCGGGATGACAAAGAAGAGGATGACGGCAATCCGGCTGCGAAGAAGTTCCCGGACGGACATCCGCCACGCGGCCACGATATGGCTCAAGCGCATTGCAGAACCCCCTCCCGGAGCTCGTAGACGGTGTCGAACTTGCTCCGATCGTAAATGAAATGGGAGACGACGAGGAAGCAGGCCCCGGCCGCCTTGAGTTCCGCCGCGTAGTTCCAAAAGTGAAGGTAGGTCTCCCAGTCGAAGCCGGAATACGGTTCGTCGAGGATGAGGAGGCCGGGCTCATGGAGGACGGCGAGGCTCAGGTTTAGTTTTTGCTTTGTCCCGCCGCTCAGATTGGACACAAGGACATCCCGGTAGGGCGCGAAGCTAAAACGGGAAAGGAGGAAACTCTCTCGGCCGTGCCAGCCGTCGGCCCCGGGCCCCTGTCGGAGGCCGTAGGCGGCGGCGAAATAAGCAAAGTTCTCATGCACGGTTAGTGTTTCGAAGACCAGCATCTCCTGCGGGCAATAGCCGACTTTCTCCCGGACGACGATCTCGCCCGCCGAGGGAGAAAGCAGACCGACGATCGTCTTGAGGAGCGTCGTCTTACCCGAGCCGTTTTCTCCGACAATGCCCACCATTTCCCCCCGTCTCAGGCTGAAGTTAATATCCTTGAGGACACACCTCTTGCCGAAAGACTTGGCGAGGTTCCTGACTTCCACGACATTTACCATGGCAGAGTTCCTTTCCGCAGGACATCAACCATCACAAAGAGCGCCGCCAGAAAAAGGGCCACGCCGGGCAGGATGGTCCTGAGCATGTGTTTCAGGGCCGTCCGCGGCTCGACCCTTACGTCGGCCAGGCGGGGATAGACAATACCCGCCGCCCACCAGGCGACAAAGGCCCAGACGATCCCGAAGACGACATCGAGGATGATGTGCTGCTTGGTGAAGAGGGTTGAGACGGTGATCAGCACGGCTCCTGCCGGGATCAGGGATCGCGTTGGCCTCTTCAGACCTTGCTTTCGGCAAACGAGGAAAACGATCCAGGAGAAGGCCACATGAAGGCTGGGCAGCTTATTGGCGCCCGGCTTGAAGTCGAAATCCTGCTCCCAACGGAGGATGAGGTCCGAGAGCGAGCTGCCCAATTCGGGCCGGGGGTAGGAAATGGGAAGAGCGAAATAGACCACATAGGCGGTGAGGTTGGCCAGGATGATCGCCAAAATGGCCCGGTTGAATCGATGCCAGTCCTTGAGCAGAAACAGGGGCAGGAAAGGAAAGAAATAGCAGAGCACGTAAGGCCAGACGAAGACGGACGCAACAGGGATCATTCTGTCGAAGCCGAGGGTCAGGTCGCTGGTGGGCAGTGTCGCGGCGTACTTTCCCACCGTTTCGAAGACGAGAATCCAGGTGAGATAAAAGAGGAGGCTCGTCTTGAAGTAGAAGCGCTTCTCTGCCGCGGCCGTCGTCACCATGAGCCGACCCTCCGCCAATGGAAACCGGAAACGAAAAAGATAATCCCCGCAAGGACCAGGACGTATGGGACGAGGGGCAGGACGCGGCCTATGGCCGCCAGGCTCAGGGGCAAAGGAGAAGCGGAACCTGGTAACGGTCGGATCCCGAACAGGAGAACGAGGCCGACGGCGAACATGATGGCGCAGCCAAGATGTCCTTCATTCAGGCAACGAAGGATTTTGCCGTCGCGATCGCGGTAGGATTCGATGAAGAGCCGGACCGTGGGATAGAATAAGAAGACGAACGCCGTCAGGAATCCCGCGGACATCCGAAAGGCAGGCAGGATGTTGACCAGGGCGAAGATCACAAGTCCTTCGAGCGCGGAGTAAAACGGCGTCGGATGCCTCAGGGTCGGGCTCAGGCCGCGCAGGCGGTTGACCTTGGCCTCGGCGTTACGGTAGACGACCCCGCGGCCGGCCGATTCTTTGCCCCAGCAGCAGCCATAGGTCAGGCAGCCTATCCTTCCCAGGGCATAGGCGATGAACATCCCCCGGACGACGACATCCAGGACCATCAGCCCGTCGTAACGGAAGATGCGGGCGAAAGCCGCAGCGGCGACGACCAGTCCGAAGAGCGCTCCGTAGGAGACAAAACCCACCAGCCGGAAGCCCCACAGGGGTTGGCGGAGCATCTCCTTCCAGCGCTTCAGCCACCAGAACGCATGGGCGAAGAAGGCCCCCGACAGAGCGCTGCCGGTGAGGAAAATGACGATTTCATTCGGGCTGACCCCCTGGAGCAGGAAAAGCGTCGAGATGTGGAGCATGAAGATGAACGACCCGATGGCCACAAAGAGTCCGTAGGTTACCAGGATGAGGTTGCCACGGCGAAAGAAAATGGTGAAATCCGCTAGGCGTGAGAGCCTGCCGCAGAGGCGGCGGATCCACGGATCGAGCGCCTTCGTGACGGCCCGGCCGACCCTGTGGGGGAAGAACATGGGCGTCGACTTCCGGTATTCGGCGTAGGCCTGCCCGAAGCGGTTCAGCAGGACGGGCTCCTCGTAGAAAAGGGCATAGCCCACCCAGCCGCAAATGAGGAGCGGCGTGCTGAACGTCAGGGACCAGAAGGAGCCGATAAGCACGGCGGCCCCCATGAAGAGCACCGTATAGCCGACGTAGATCGGATGCCGGAAAAAGCGATAGATGCCGCTCGAAACGAATTTTTGGGGCGGAAGGTGGGATATGGGCAGGCCCTTCCCCCTGGTCCACAGGTGTTTGATGCTCAGCACGGCAAGCGCCAGCCCGATGCCGGTCAGGACTCCGCCGATCGTTCGCGAAACGGGAGAAGGCGTCCAGGGGATGGGCAGCAGGGCGTCCATCCGCAGGCCGATGGAAAAAAGGAACGCGGGCAGGACGACCCAGAAGACAATGATGTAGACGGCAATCGTCAGGGCGATGGAAAGGTGGGATTTCCAGTCGCTCGTGCTGTTCATGGTCTCACCTCCTCGGGCCAATGCCAAGAGACGCGTTCATGGAGAGCTGTTCCCGAAATCGTTTTTCCGTTGAACTCCAGGCTGGCTGGGGAAACCATCTTTTTCTCCTGCGGGTCTCCGGTCAGCCGCTCAAGAAGCCGGCGGGAAAATTTCGACTTGAACCGTTCTGCGGTAACCACCGGGCTTTCTTCGATGACTTTCGGGCGAGTCAGGAGAAGTCCGAAGGCCCCTCCTCGGCTGAGGGATGTTAGGGCGTCATGGGGATCGGCCTGGAGAGTGAAGCTTTGCTCATCGAAGGCGGACTGCTGCCCCGATTCTGAATCCGGCCGTGTCTCTGTCAAGAGAAGGTTACGGATGAATTCACCTTGTCTTGTTTTGATCTGGTTGAAGACGACGGTCTGCTCCGCGAAGTGAGCTCTTCCCCACTGGAGCTCGGCCAGGGGAAGCCGCCAGGCCGAGATGTCAGTCTCGACCACGTCGAGGTACCCGTCTCCGGCGATATGCCTCTTGTTGCCGTCGACGGTAATGACACCTTCGACCCGCGCGGACGGCACGGGGACGTGCCACCGAAGTTCCTTGGGGATTCGGCCCTCCTGTGTGAGGAGGACGCCTCTCTCCGTGGGCCACCACGGTCCGAGGCGCGGCGCATAGGCCAGGTCCAAGGTCAGGTTGTTGAATTCCATGCGGGCCTCAACCCCGCTCCCCCCGAAGAAGAAGCCGTGCCGGCCCAGCTTCAGGCTGCCAGAGGCATCGGCGGCAGCGAACTGAGTTTTTTCGATGGCCCGGATTTCTTGGCCCTCCCCCCTGAGGAGATGGGCGGAGGCAATCCCCTGGGCGAGGCCGGCGATGCGGGCCGTGATGAAGTAGAAATAGAGGGCATCGCCTTCCGGACTGACAAGGTCGAAATACCATTTTTTAAGATAAAACGGGATCATCGCTTGTCCCTCCGTTTGCGTTTCTTCTCGGCGACCATCGCGGGGCCTCCTTGATCCGAGGACAAGGTAGTCCCCAGGCGTCATCGAGTTGTCAGGGAGGGGTTAAGAGTTTGTCAAGCTTCTGTTAAATGGGGGGGACAGGGGAGAGGCGGCCTGGGGAATGCGGCCGAACGAAGAAATCACAGGGCCTGGTAGAACGTCCTGTTGTTGACGACCTGAGCCGTAATGAGCTTCTTGCCTAAGAGCGCATCCAGGAGAACGTACATTTCGTTGATGTTCTTGCCCAGGGTGACCGAAAGGTCCTCGACGGTCATCGGCCTCCTTCTGAGGGTGGCCAGAAAATAGTCGATATCTCGCCGGCTGAGGGTGATCCACGGCCCGGCCTCGGCTTTTCTGGAAATGAGTTGGACGGGTAGCGGGGCGAGGAATCGGGCGATCTGACGCAGCCGTTCGGGGGACGCCGGTTGGATGCCCGCAAAGGCCGGGGGCCGGTCGAGCGTGTTCAGATGAACCCGGTCGAGGCTGATCTTTTCGAGAGTCTCCTTGAACAACGCGAGTTCGACCTCGTCGTCGTTGATGCCCGGGATGATGAAGACCTCAACCCACAGGATGCCCGAGTACATTTTGGATAAGGTGATGAGCCCGTCGATGACCTTCTGGTTGCTCAGGCCGCTGGCCGGCTGGTTGATCTTCTCGAACGTCTCTTGCCGGACCGCATCGAGCGAGGGCAGGACAAAGTCGAAAGCCAGGCAGCTTTGCCGCACCTCCTCGAGATAAAAAAGGGACCCATTGGTCAGGAGGGCCGTCTTGTACTGAGGATAGCGGCTCTGGATGTGGCGAAACAACTCGGGCAGAGCCGTATTGAGGGTCGGTTCGCCGCTGCCGGCGAAGGTGATGACATCCAGGGAGGGCGCGCCGCTCAGGAAGGTGTCGATTTCCCGGAGGATCGCCCGAGCGGGAACATATTCCTTTCTTTCGAGGGTATGGGCGGTCGTTTTCCCGCATTCGCAATAGAGACAATTCAGGCAGCAGGTTTTGAAGGGAATGAGGTCGATGCCCAACGATTTCCCCAAACGCCGCGAAGGGACGGGGCCGAAAATATGCTTGAAGGGCTCCTTTGGCATTCACCTCACTCCAGTTATGGACGACCTGTTCCGATAGAATAAGTATCTCCGCCCCCCAAAGAAGTCAAGGGTGAGGGACCTGGCGTCGCTTGACTCCGGAGGCCGCTTTCTAAAGAATAGGGGGCGTTATAGTTTTTGCCGAAAGGACCGCGCATGAAAAGACCGATGAACCGGCGGGATTTCCTGAAGCAGACCGCCAAAACAGCTGCCCTGGCCGGCCTCGGCGGATGCGGGCCGCTCCTCCAGGGTTGTTCTGCCAATAAAACTTATGACCTCATCATTACCGGCGCCCTCGTTTTTGACGGGCTGGGGGGGCCTTCCTTCGAGGCGGATATCGGCATTTCAGCCGACACGATCCAAGCCGTCGCCAAAGCAAGAAAAAGCCGGGGGAAGCAGGTCATTGAAGGTAAGGGGCTGGCCGTATCTCCCGGGTTTATCGACGTCCACGACCACACGGATGTCAGCCTGCTCATCAACCCCAAGGCGGAAAGCGTCATCCATCAGGGCATCACGACTCTCGTGAGCGGGAACTGCGGCGGGTCCGCTTTCCCGGTGCCCGATTCCGTCTTCGAGGAGGAAAGGGAAAACGCGAAAACCCTTTACGGCCTCGACCTCAATTGGAGGGACATGGCCGGGTTTTTCGGCCGGCTCGAGGAAAAGGGCCTGGCCCTTAACTACTCGACCCTCGTCGGGCACGGGTCTGTACGGGGCGCGGCTATGGGGTTCAATGACCGTCCGCCCTCTCCCGAAGAGCTCGAAAAGATGAAGAGCCTGGTCGAGGAGCATATGCGGGGCGGCGCCTTCGGGCTTTCCTCCGGCCTGGAGTATACCCCCGGGAGCTTTGCCCGGCCCGAGGAGCTTACCGAGCTCTGCCGCGTCGTCGCCAGGTTCAACGGAACATACGCCACCCACATGAGAGACGAGGACGAGGGGATCCTCGAATCCCTGGATGAATGCCTCGGCGCAGCCAGGGATTCGGGTGTGCGGCTGCAGATCGCCCATCTCAAGGTCGGTGGCCACCGCAACTGGAATAAGGTCGACGCGGCCCTGGCCAAGATCGACGAGGCCAGACGACAGGGCGTTGATGTCTTCTGCGACCGTTATCCCTATATCGCCGGCTCCACGGGCCTGAGCAGCTATTTCCCTCTCTGGGCAAGGGAGGGCACGACCGAGGATTTCCTCCGCCGGCTCCAGGACCCGGCACTCGATGCCAGGCTGCGCGCTCATCTGGGCACCCACGAGGACCGGCTGGGCTCCTGGGAAAAAGTGCTCATTTCGTCCGTCGTTCTGGAGAGGAACAGACACATCCAAGGGAAGAATGTCCTGGAAGCGGCCCGTGAGATGGGGAAAGAGCCGTACGAATTCATGAGGGATCTCCTCGTCGAAGAAAAGTCCATGGTCGGCATGATCTCTTTCTACGGCAACGAGGACGTCTTGAAAAAGATCCTGGCCCATCCGCTAGTCGGCATCGGCTGCGATGGTTCGGCCGTCGCTCCCTATGGCATTCTGAGCGCCGGCAAGCCTCACCCCAGGAACTACGGGACGTTCCCGCGGGCGCTGGGCAAGTACGTCCGGGAGGAGAAGCTCGTGCCTCTCGAGAAGATGATCAACAAGATGACGGCGATTCCGGCTTCCCGGTTCGGGTTCCAGAGAAGGGGGAGCATCCAGCCCGGGCATTATGCCGACCTGGTTGTTTTTGACCCCGATAAGGTCGCCGACCGGGCGACATGGGTCGATCCCCACCAGTATCCCGTCGGAGTGGAATACGTGATCGTCAACGGCCAGGTTGTCGTCGAGCATGGTGAACACACCGGCCGGCTTCCGGGAAAGATCGTCAGGAAATAGGCAAAGGAGAACCAGATGGCTTCCGTCATCACCCTGAATGCCGTCGATTATATGGTTATCGCCGGCTACATCCTGGTCATGATCCTGGTCGGCTACTCGCTCAAGAAGTACATAAAGACCGGAGAGGACTTCTTCCTCTCAGGCCGCTCTCTGCCAAGCTGGATCACGGGCCTGGCCTTCCTTTCGGCCAACCTGGGAGCCCTCGAGGTGATCGGCATGGTGGCCAACTCGGCCAAGTACGGCATTGCCACCGTCCACTTCTACTGGGTGGGGGCCATCCCGGCTATGGTCTTCCTGGGGATCTTCATGATGCCCTTCTACTACGGCAGCCGGGTCAAGACCGTGCCCGAGTACCTCAAGCTCCGCTACAACGAGGCGACCCGCGGCCTCAATGCCATCTCGTTTGCCATCATGACCGTCCTGATGAGCGGCATCAGCCTCTACGCCATGGCGCTTCTCTTCAAGCTCATGCTCGGCTGGTCGCTCACCGGGAGCATCTGCTTCGCCGCCATCGTCGTACTCCTCTATGTTTTCTGGGGAGGACTCTCCTCGTCGATCTACAACGAGGTCATCCAGTTCTTCCTCATCTGGCTTGGCCTCCTCCCGATCGTCTTCCTCGGGTTGAAGGATGTGGGCGGCTTTGCCGGTTTTGCGGCCAAACTTAAGGAGCCCCTCCTGCATTCCGTGAAATACCTGGGCACGAGCAACAACCCCCTCGGGGTCGATTGGTTTGGAGTGGTCATGGGCCTCGGCTTCGTCCTGTCCTTCGGCTATTGGACGACCGATTTCCTCGTCGTCCAGCGCGCCCTGGCCTCAAAGAACATCAACGCCGCCCGGATGACGCCCATCATCGCCTCCTTCCCCAAGATGCTCGTCCCGATCATCGTCGTCATCCCCGGCCTGGTCGCGCTGCTCATCCTGCCGGAGTTCAGCCAGGCCAGTCTTCCTTCGACCGAGTACAACTCTGCGCTCATCCTCCTCATGAAGCACTACCTGCCCAACGGGATCCTGGGGCTGGCCATCACGGCCCTGCTGGCGAGCTTCATGTCGGGGATGGCCGGGAACGTCACGGCCTTCAACACGATCTGGACCTACGATATCTACGGAAGCTACATTAAAAAAGGGAAGCCCGACTCCCATTATTTGAGAATGGGAAAATACGCCACTGTCTTCGGTGTCCTGATCAGCGTGGGAACGGCCTATATCGTCAAATCGTTTCCCAATCTGATGGACTATATGCAGCTCATCTTCTCTTTCTTCAACGCGCCGCTGTTCGCTACCTTCCTCCTCGGGATGTTCTGGGCGGGCGCAACGGCTTGGGGAGGGTTCTTCGGCCTTCTTGTCGGAATCCTGACGGCCGCCGGTCATTACATCCTGTACAAGGCCGGCGTCCTTCACTACGCGAGCGATATGGCGGCCAATTTCTACCAGGCCTGGTGGGCCTGGCTGGTCGACTTCGTGGTGACGATCGGGGTCAGCCTTTTCACCAAGAAACGGGACACGGCAGAGCTCAAAGGACTTGTGTTCGGGCTGACGCCCAGGACCAAGGCCGCGGCGCGGTGGCTCGCCCGGCCGGAAGTCTGGGGGTCGCTGGCCATCATCATCGCCGTCATCCTGAACATCATCTTCTGGTGATCGGACCGCTGAGGGTCAAGGAGTGAACGATGAACGAGAAGATCGAAACAAAGGGAGAGCATACAGGACAGGGCAGGGAGCATCTCTTGGACCTCAAGCTTCCGATCGGCTGGCTGCTCAGTGCTTACGGGCTCCTGCTCGGGGTCTATGGCCTGGTAACGAAAAAAGAGATGTACCAGAAGTCCCTCGGTCTGAACCTCAACCTGGTCTGGGGGGTTCTGATGTTGCTCATCGGAGCGGGCTTCCTTCTCGCCGCCTTCTTGAAAAAGGGCAAGGAGAGGGCCAGGCCCCAGTGAGAAGTAACGGCTCATGAAAACTGCTTTCCGATGCGCGGGCCTGCTGATCGCCCTTTTGTCCTTAGTAGTCTGGTGCGGTGCCGATTCGGACAAAATTCAGTATCATCCGGCGCGTCAAACGCAATCCATACTCGAGGAAAGGGTGGGTGCCGATGCCGCGGCCGGCCCGATCTTCTGTCAAAGAGACCGGATTTGCGGCTCTGAAGTCCTTCCCCTTTTCTATAGGG
>DAIPLF010000308.1:0-3474 GCA_036769375.1 Candidatus Aminicenantota bacterium
CCCTTGTTATACAGGATGCCGCAGATATCGAACATGACCATGTCGGTCACGAGTACGGGGATCCGCTTCTGCTTGGCGAATTCGATCACTTTCTTGTCGGGCTGCTTTCCCCGGCAGTAGAGGACGGCGCTGACCCCGGCGATATCCGCCGTCCGGATGGACTGGATGTTGGTCAGGCCGGTAATCATCAGCTCTTTGGATTTGGCAAACGCCAGGATTTCGCTCATCCCGTCCGAGGCCACCACCTGGCTGATGTCGACCGCTAGGTCCTCCTCTCCCGCCAGAACTTTGCACTTGAGCAGGTCTTTGATCTCCGCGAGCGTCATGCCAGTTCCTCCAAGCTCTGCCGTCACTCCTTGTTCATCAGGTATCTATGGATGGACGCCGCAGCGACCCTTCCGTCGCCCATGGCGCTGATGACCGTCGCCGCACCCCTGACGATATCTCCGCCGGCCCAGATGTTCGGCCTCGACGTCTGCCCTGTTTCGGCGCTGGTGACGATGCCGCCTTTTTTGCTGATCTCCAGACCCGGTGTGGTCATGGGGATCAGGGGGTTTGGGCTGTTCCCGATGGCGATAACGGCGGCGTCGAAGGCCACGATAAAATTGGACCCCTCGACTGGGATCGGTTTGCGCCGGCCCGACGCGTCCGGCTCCCCGAGCTCCATCCGCAGGCATTCCATCTCTTTGATCCAGCCCCGCTCATCGCCGATCAGCCGGATGGGAAGGGTCAGCAGATCGAAAATGACCCCTTCTTCCTCCGCATTCTCCACTTCCTCGATCCGGGCGGGGAGCTCTGTTCTGCTCCGCCTGTAGACCAGGTGGACCTCGTCGGCGCCTAGGCGGAGCGCCGTCCGGGCCGAGTCCATGGCCACGTTGCCGCCGCCGACGACGGCGACGCGGCGCGGCCTTTTCACCGGGGTATCGTATTCTGGGAAGCGGAATCCCTTCATCAGGTTGACCCGTGTGAGGTACTCGTTGGCCGAAAAGACGCCGTTGAGGTTCTCACCGGGGATCTCCATGAACCAGGGCAGGCCGGCGCCCGAGCCGACGAAAATGGCGTCGAACTCTTTGAGGAGCTGGTCCACCGTCCGGGTTTTCCCGACGACGAAATCCGTGAAGATCTTGACGCCCAGGCTCTTGACGTACTCCACCTCACGGTTGACGATCCTTTTGGGGAGCCGGAACTCGGGGATGCCGTACATCAGCACGCCGCCGCACTCGTGGAGAGCCTCGAAAATGGTCACGTCGTGGCCCAGGATGATAAGGTCGTTCGCCACGGTGACGCCGGCAGGCCCGGCTCCGACGACGGCCACTTTCTTGCCGGTCTTCGGCGCCATGTCCGGAACCTCAATCTTGCCTTGGGCCGCCTCCCAGTCCGCCACGAACCGCTCCAGCCGGCCGATGGACAGGGACTCGCCCTTCTTTCCCACGACGCACATCTTCTCGCACTGCTCTTCCTGGGGACAGACGCGCCCGCAGATGGCCGGGAGGGCATTTGTCTCCTTGATCTTCTTGACTCCGGCGCCGAAGTCCCCTTCGACGATGCACTTGATAAAACCGGGGATGTCGATGCCGACGGGGCAGCCCTGGTTGCAGAGCGGCTTCTTGCACTGGAGGCAGCGTGACGCTTCCTCGACCGCCGTCTCCACGGAAAAGCCGAGGGCCACCTCCTCGAAATTCTTGACCCGCTCCCAAGGGGTCTGCTTGGGCATGGACCGGCGCTTCGGGTCCAGCTTTTTCTTTTCCGGCCTTTCTTCGCTCACTCTCGAAACCTCTTAGAAGTGCGACTGGCAGCTGGAGTGGCGCAGCGGATCGATCTCTTCCGGGTTGTAGCTCTTGCGTCTTGCCAGGAATTCCTCCCAGTCGATCTCATGGCCGTCGAAATCCGGTCCGTCCACACAGGCGAACTTCATCTTCCCGCCGACGGACAGCCGGCAGACGCCGCACATACCGGTCCCGTCGATCATGATCGGGTTCATATTGACGATGGTCTTCCAGCCAAGAGGCTTGGTGATCTGGGACATCCTCATCATCTGGAACGTGCAGCCGTTGACGATCGTCAGGCTGGGGACGACCCCGGCCTGCTGCATCATTTCCGGGATCTGGCTGACGTGGCCCTTCTTGCCCCTGGTGCCGTCCCGGGTGATGATGAACACCTTATCGGAAACCTGGCGGAATTTGTCTTCCCAGTAAAGAAGGTAGGAGCTCCGGGCCTCCAGGATCGAGGTGACCTTGTTGCCGGCTTCTTTGAGGGCCCGGGCGATCGGGAAGATGGAGCCGATGCCGTAGCATCCGCCCAGGCAAAGGACCGTACCAAAACTGCCGATCACGGTTTCCCTGCCGAGAGGGCCTACATACGTCGGGATGGTGTCGCCCGGCTTGAGACGGGCGAGCTTGGCGGTCGACCCTCCCACCTGCATGAAAATGGACGTTACAGTGCCGGCGGCCGGGTCCCAGTCGGCGACGGATAATGGGATGCGCTCGCCGTGCTCGTCAGGCCGGACGATGACGAAATTCCCCGGTTTGACGGATTCGGCCACAGCCGGCGCTTCGACTGTGAATTCGTGCAGGTTCGGCACGATCATCCGCCGCTCTACGATTTTATAAGGCATCCGAATTCTCCATAGCCACTCTAGATTTGTCGGTCCTCCGCCCGGGCGAGCCGCACCCGAGCCGGGTTCTGGCGAAGGCCTTGGAGCAGCCCCATCTCGCTCCCCGGCTTAAGGCCTCCGAGGATGACCCGCCTCGTGAAATAAACGGCTCCCCCGGAACATTCGGGATCGGACTTGACCGGGCCCACAATGCCCGCTCGACCATCGTCCCAGGTCACCCGGATCTTGTCCCCGGCAGCAAGCTCGAGCGATTCGACGTCCTCCGGATGCATCCGGAATCCATCCTCAAGGGCCAATTCACAGAGCCCGCCGACCTTGGAGGCGATGTCAATCCCGCGGTGCCGGTAGCCGCCCGGCTCGGCCACGAGCCAGAAGTCTCCGTCCGTCGCTGTGCCTTTGCCTGCAGGCGCCTTCAGCGGCTGACCGAGAGGCTTCATCCGCCGGGGCTTCCGGTCAGGTTCAGCGGGAAAGCCGGGGATCAGTGCCCTGATTTCTTGGCGGACATCCTTCGCCGACTGGTAATCCAGCGCTTGGCTCCCTAGAGATTTGGCGAGATCGGCCAAAATCCTCCAGTCGGGCCGCACAAAGCCGGAGACCGCTCCCTCGATCGGGATTTCCACCGGCACGACTTCCTGGATCCGGCCCTCTAGGTTGACCAAGGTTCCGCCGGCCTCGGCAAAGCTCGCTGCCGGCAAAAAGGCGTCAGCCTTGAAGGGAGGGAGGTACGTATCTTGAACGATGAGGAAATCGCAGTCCGGCCGCTCCCGGAAAGCGACGTCGCCGATACAATAGATCACCTTGGGCCGCTTGGAACCACTCAGGAGATCCACCCAGCCGAAGCCTTTGCCGTCGCGGGCGAC
>DAIPLF010000309.1:0-3472 GCA_036769375.1 Candidatus Aminicenantota bacterium
GGATTCATCGGCAGCAACTTTATCCATTACCTTCTGCGGAAGTATCCGGGGGTCCGCCTCATCAACCTCGATAAGCTCACCTACGCAGGGAACCTCGACAATCTCAAGGACCTGGAGGACGAGGCGCGCTACGAGTTTGTCCGCGGCGATATCCGCGACCGGGAACTCGTGCGCCGCCTCTATGAAAGGGTCCAGGGCGTCGTCCATTTCGCCGCCGAGACCCATGTGGACCGCTCCATCCTGGACGCCGGCGAATTCGTCCTGACCGATGTGCACGGGACTTTCATCCTCCTCGATTCCTTGAAGGCGGCTCCCCAGGTCAAGTTCTTTCTCCATGTCTCCACGGATGAAGTCTACGGTAGCCGCGAGGAGGGCTTCTTCAAGGAAGAAGACCCGCTCCGTCCCTCTTCGCCTTACTCCGCAAGCAAGGCGGGCGCGGACCGTCTTGCCTATGCTTATCATGTCACCTTCGGCCTCCCGGTTGTCATCGTCCGGCCGAGCAACAACTTCGGGCCCTATCAATACCCAGAGAAGTTCATCCCGCTGTTCGCCACTCACGCTCTCGAAGACCGGACCCTTCCTCTTTACGGCAGAGGGACCAATGTCCGCGACTGGCTGTACGTCGAGGACTGCTGCCGGGCGGTGGACTTCCTGACGGTCCGGGGAAAGATCGGGGAGGTCTACAATATCGGTGCCGGGAACGAGGTCCGCAATATCGACGTGGCGGAAAGGATCTGCGACCTGCTGGATAAGCCGCGAAGCCTGATCAAGTTCGTCCCCGACCGCCTCGGCCACGACCGCCGCTATGCCCTCGACTGCGCGAAGATCCACAGCCTTGGCTGGAAGCCCGAGGCCAAGTTCGACCAAGTGCTCGCTTCCACCGTCCTCTGGTACCGCGATCATGAGGCCTGGTGGCGCAAGATCAAAGACCGCAGCCCCGACTATCGGGCCTTTACCGATACTTATTATCGCGACAAAAAATGAGCTCAAGGGAGGGCCAATGAGAGTTTTGATCACCGGAATCACCGGCTTCGCCGGGAGCCACCTGGCCGAGCACATCATCGCCCGGCACCCCGGGGTCGAGGTCTTTGGCCTCGTCCGCTGGCGGAGCCGGATGGAGAACGTCCTGTCCTTCCGCCATAAAGTTGAACTCTGCGAAGCGGACCTTAAAGACATGGTCTCGCTCCAGGGATGCCTGGCCCACATCCAGCCGGACCGTATCTTCCATCTGGCCGCCCAGAGCTTTGTCCCCACCTCCTGGAAATGTCCCGCTGAGACCTTCGCCATCAACGCCACCGGCGAGATCAACCTTTTCGAGGCCCTCCTCAGCCTCAAGCAGTCCCCCCTCATCCAGGTGGCGGGGTCGAGCGAAGAGTACGGCCGGGTCTTTCCCGATGAGATCCCGATGAAGGAGACCAACCCTCTCCGCCCCTTGAGTCCCTATGCTGTCAGCAAGGTTGCCCAGGACCTCCTGGGGTATCAATACTTCCAGAGCTACGGCCTGCCCATCGTCCGGACCCGGGGCTTCAATCACACCGGACCCCGGCGGGGAGAAGTCTTTGTCACTTCCACTTTCGCCAAGCAGATCGCCGAGATCGAGAAGGGCAAGAAGGAACCGGTCATCCATGTCGGCAACCTCGACGCCCAGCGGGATTTCAACGACGTCCGCGATATCGTCGAAGCCTACTGGCTGAGCCTGGAGAAGGGCGAGCCCGGCGAAGTCTACAATATCGGCTCGGGCGTTGCCCGTCCCATCCACGATGTCCTGGATACTCTCCTGTCCCTGAGCAAGGTCAAAGTCCGGGTGGAGGTGGACCCCGCGAGGCTCCGGCCCTCGGACGTCCCCATCCTGCTCGCCGATTCCACGAAGTTCGTCAGCCGGACCGGATGGAAGCCCCGCATTCCCTTCCCGCAAACGCTTCGCGACCTGCTGGACTATTGGCGCGATCGAACCTGAAAAGATGAGCAAGAGGCGGGTTTTCATCACGGGGGCCACCGGCTTCGCCGGGCGACACCTGATGGCCGCACTGCCTCCCTCCGAATACATCGTCTATGGCACTTCCTATCCCCAGCCTCCCCATCCGGGCGAGAAAAATATCTTCCACCTCGATATGCGCACCGAACGGGGCGTCTTCGAGGCCGTCCAGCAGGCCCGGCCTGAGTGGGTCTTTCATCTGGCGGCCATCTCCAACGTCGGGACCTCCTGGGCGAGGAAAAGGGACACCCTGGAGACGAATGTGATGGGGACTTTCCACCTCTTCGAGGCTCTCCAGAAGTTCTCCCCAGAGGCCCGGGTTCTCTTCGTCAGCTCATCCGACATCTATGGATCCTCTACAGGGAGCAAGGGGGCCGTGCCGAAGGCCTTTGCCGAGGAGGATCCCTTCTGTCTGATCAGCCCCTATGCGCTGAGCAAATTCAACGGCGAACTCCTGGCCGGGTTTTACAGCCGCTGTGAAGGTCTGGACATCGTCATAGTCCGGCCTTTCCCCCATACCGGCCCGGGACAGAGCGCAGACTTCGTCTGCTCGGATTGGGCGCGGCAGGTCATCCAGATCGAACGCGGGAGCCGGGAAGCGGTTATCCGGGTAGGCAACCTGGAGGCCCAGCGGGACTTCACGGATGTCCGTGACACAGTCCGTGCTTATGTCATGCTCTTGCAGAAGGGAAGGAAAGGGGAAGTCTATAACGTCTGCCGGGGCCGGGGGATCGCTCTGAGCGAGATCCTGGGAATCCTCGTCTCTTCCACCTCCAGGAAGGTCCGCGTCGAGCAGGATCCGGAGAAACTGAGGAAAGTGGACATCCCCTCTCTAGTCGGCGACTGCCGCAAGATCAAGACGGAAATGGGTTGGGAACCGCAGGTGCCGCTCCAGACGACCCTGGCCGACCTCCTTGACTACTGGCGCGTCCGCCCTTAAATATTCAGCTCCATCTGCCCGTCCTGGGCGCCGTGTCTCTCCTCCTCGATCTCCTTGAGGATTTCCGGGGTGACGTCGCCCGTCGGGTAGATGCCATCGAAACAGGCGGCACAAAAATGAGTGAGCTTGGGGTTTCCCGTCCGGACGGCCGCCTTTAAGTTGTCCAAGGTCTGGTAGATGACCTTGTCGGCGCCGATCTTCTTGGCGACCTGGTCGGCATCGGCATTGCGGGCGACAAATTCCGTCCGCGTTTGCATGTCGATCCCGTAGACGCAGGGAAAGCGCAAGGGCGGCGAATAGATCGCAAAATAGACTTTCCTGGCCCCGCACTCCCGGACCAGCTCGACGATGGCCCGCGAGGTGTTGCCGCGGACGATGCTGTCGTCCACGAGCAGGACGTTCTTGTCCTTGAACTCCGAGGCGATGGGGTTGAGCTTCATGCGCACCGAGCTCCGGCGCTTCTCCTCGGCCGGCATGATAAAAGTACGGCCGATGTAGCGGTTCTTGACCAGCGCCTCGCGGTACTTGAGGTTGAGTCCGCGGGCGATCTCGATGGC
>DAIPLF010000310.1:0-1324 GCA_036769375.1 Candidatus Aminicenantota bacterium
TATCGCCCAGGCCGAGGACGCGCGAGCCGTCCGAGATGACGGCCACGAAATTCCACTTGTTGGTATAGTCGTATGCTTTCTCCGGGTCCTGATGGATCTGCTTGCAGACCGCCGCCACTCCGGGAGTGTACCAGATGGCGAAATCCTGGAAGTCCCGGACCCGGCACTTCAGCTGAACTCCGATCTTGCCCTTGTAGTAGGCATGAAGGCGCATCGCGTCTTTCGACGGCTTCTCGGCTTTGGCCAAGAGTTCATCTATGGTGACTTCTTTCATCTGATGAAACCTCCTTTGAATAGGAAAACGTATTATATTCCCGTACTAGGCAAAGTCAATCGAGCGGGAGGAATTCATACTTCTGATCGGTTTTTTTTACCCTGCCGAAGTAATGGACGGGATCATGGACAAAGGACAGAATCCAGTCTTCGGCGATGGCTCGCTCGTAAAGCATCCTCTTGTTCTCCAGGTTTTCGAGCGGCTGGAGGTCGTAGCTCATGCCATAGGCGAGCGCGATGTGGGCCGAGGTCGGGACTAGGTCACCCAGATAAACGAGCGTCCTTCCACCGCTTGTCACCTTGACGCACTGGTGGCGGGCCGTGTGGCCTGGCGCGAGCATGACCTCAACCCCCTCTGTAACAGGCGAGTCGCCGTCGACGAGATCCAGGAGACCGAAATCGGCCAGCGGCCGGAAATTCTCTGCCAGATAGCTGCCCTTCTCTCTTTCGTGAGGGTTATTCGCCCAGTCCCATTCGCCCTTTTGGATGATGTAGCGAGCCCGGGGGAAGGTCGGAACGACCTCGCCTTTCTCGTTCCGGAACGTGTTGCCGCCGCAGTGGTCGAAATGGAGGTGCGTGTTGATGACGAAGTCGACCTCCTCCGGCGCGAACCCGAGTCCGGTGAGGGAGCCGACCAGTCCGGCGTCCTGCTCGACACAGTAGATATGGCGGAGCTTCTGGTCGACTTTCGTGCCGATCCCTGTTTCCACCAAGACGATCGCCACCGAAGTCTTTATCAGGATCGAGTTGAGAGCCAGCCGGATCCGGTTCTGGGCGTCGGCCGGGCATTTCTTCTCCCAGAGGGTCTTGGGGACGACGCCGAACATCGCCCCGCCATCCGGGTAGAAAAAGCCGTCCCTCAGGCCGCGAATGTCCAAATCCCCCAGCCGGAGTCGGTCCAGTGTCATTTCAGAAGTCTGTCGAGGTCGTAGATCATGTCCGCCCGACGGTATTCAGCGAATTCGATCTTCCCCGTGTCCATGCGAATGGCATCCTCCGGGCAGGCCTCCACGCAGAACCCGCAAAAGCAGCAGCGGCTCATATCGATGAC
>DAIPLF010000310.1:1424-3443 GCA_036769375.1 Candidatus Aminicenantota bacterium
AGGACTTTGAGCGTATGGAACCACATGTTCGTGACGAAATGCCGGACAGTGATCAGGCCGCCCTTGATGATTTCGAGGAAGTCGCCCAGCGCTTTGATCATTTCAGCAACCCTATCACGATCCCGGTTCCGGCGATGTTGAGGAGGCTCAAAGGGATAAGGACCTTCCAGCCCAGGTCCATGACCTGGTCGTAGCGAAAGCGGGGGTAGGTCCAGCGGATGAGGATCTGGAGCCAGCAGAAGAAGATGATCTTGATGTTGAAGGCGAGAAGTTGAAGCAAGACAACGACACCATGCTGCAGACCCCACCCGCCGCCCCAGGGCCAATGGAATCCGTCGGCTGCGAGCCAGGGCACCTGCCAGCCGCCGAAAAAGAGCGTCGTCAGAAGCGCAGATACGATGATGATCTCCATGAAATCGGTCATCATGAAAAGGCCCCATTTGAGCCCGCCGTATTCCGTAAAGAACCCGATGATCTCAGACTCGCCCTCCGGCATATCGAAAGGGACGCGTTTGGTCTCGGCCAGCGCGGCGAAGAAAAAGACGATGAAACCGAGCGGCTGGAGCAGGACACCCCACTTGGGAATGAAGCCAAGGAGGTTTTCGCCCTGGAAGCGGACGATGCTCTGGAGGCTGAGTGAGGGGAAGACCATGATAACGCCGATGAGCGAAAGGCCCAGGGCGACCTCGTAGGAGATGAGCTGAGCGGCGCCCCGGATCCCTCCGAGGAGAGTGAACCGATTGCCGGAGGCCCAGCCGCTGAGGATGATCCCGTAAATGGCCAGGGAGAGCATGGCCAGCATAAAGAGGAGCCCGGCGTTGAGGTCGAGGACCTGGAGGTTGATCGTCCTCTCCCCGATGCGGAGCGCATCCCCGAAGGGCACGGCGCAGATGGTGATGGCCACAAAGAAAAAGGAAAGAAACGGCGCCAGCGTGTGGAGGAACTTATTGGCTGAAGCCGGGATAAAATCCTCCTTGAAGATCATCTTGACGGCATCGGCGAAGGGCTGGAACAGCCCGAGGAAGCGGAACTTCCAGATATTGGCCCGGTTAGCCCCGATCCGGTCCTGGATAACGGCGCTCTCTTTCCTCTCCAGCCAGGTGAGATACAGCGTCAGGACGAGGAACCAGATCAGGGCCAGGATGATCTTGATGACGGCAATAAAGATGTCCATCGTCCTCTATCTATAAAAAGGAATCTCTTTTTGAAGCGCCCGGAACACGGCCTCGGGAGAGGCCAGCGGCCAAAAATACTTGGCCTCGATCCGCAGTTCCTTAGCTAGGTCAAGGAGCGCCCTCCATTCAGGGAGTCCCTCGCCTTTGAACTCCAGGCCGGAGGTGAAAGACTGCACCCGCCCGTCGATATTGGTCAGGGTGCCGCTCTTCTCGGCGATGACCGGAACCGGAATGACGAAATCCACGAGGCCATCAAGGTCGCTCCTGTGGGAGGAAAAGAGCGCCTTGGTTTCGACTTTCTCCAAAGCATTCTTCAGCTCGCCCGGGCTGGTTCCGGCAGCCAAGTAATGGCCGAAGATGAGAAGGAGGTCCAACTCTGACAGGGATTTGAGGTCGGGCGCCTGGACAGGTGGGCCGGCCTCCTGCAGGCCCCGGCGGTTGGCTGTCCGGTCAGAGGTGAGTAGGAATTCGTCCCCTTTTCCTGGCGGAGGGTCGGCCAGGAAGAATTTCTCAACTTTCAACCCTTTCCTGAAAACCCGGTCGGCCAGGAAGAGCTCCTCATTCGTCAGGTTGGTGTGGAGGACAATACCGATCCGCGAAGTCTTCCCGCGGAATCCCAGAGATCGAATCTTCTCGGTCAGAATCTGGGAGGTCTTGTCCCAGCTCAGCCTCGTCTCTCGGCCCCCCTTCTTCCAGACCAGTTGGGCCTGTCTGCCTTCATCCAAGTAGGCATAGCCATACCGCCCGTAATCGCATATCCAATAAGAATTGACATCGGGGTTCTCGCGGGCGCGGATGCGATAAACGCGCCGCGGGCGCGGAGTGCGCGGATGGCCGGGGTGGG
>DAIPLF010000311.1:0-3433 GCA_036769375.1 Candidatus Aminicenantota bacterium
ATAAGGTACCCGTTGTGGGGCTCCCGCTCGGTGATCTCGCCGGCGATCGAGGTGAGCATGATCTCTTTGACCTTGGTCAAATCTGATGATTGCCCGAGCGCCCACCCCAGCTTGACATAGGCGACCTCGGGGAGCATGTTCGCCCCGGGCACGACTCCCAGCTCCATGATATCCCGGCCCGTATCATAAACGAACATCTGCACGTATCCCCAAAGGGTCTGGACGGTCATATACATGGCGATCCCCTTCTCCTGGGCCCGCCGCAGCGCCGGGTAGAGGGGCTTGTTGACATGACCGAGGCCGGTCCCGGCGATGATGATCCCCTTATATCCGTTGTCGATCAGGGACTCGATGATATCGGGCTTCATATTGGGATAATAGTAGACGATCGAGACCTTCTCCTCGAATTTCGTGTTGACGGTGACGTTCCTGTCGCTCCGCCTTCTCTTGTAGTCGTCCCGCAGCGGGATGATCCCGTCACGGCTGACCATGGCGATGGGGATGTCGCCGATCGTCCGGAAGGTGGACCGGTAAGAAGAGTGCATCTTGCGCACGCGGGTCCCCCGGTGGAGAAGGTCGTACTGGTCGCTGGTCGGGCCGAACATGCAGACCATCACCTCGGCGATATCGCTCTCGGCGGCCGTCTTGGTAGCGTCGATGAGATTGAGCGCCGCGTCCGAAGAAGGCCGGTCGCTCGACCGCTGGGAGCCGACCATGACGATCGGCACCGGCGAATTCTGGACCATGAAGGACAGGATGGCGGCGGTGTGATGCATGGTGTCCGTTCCATGCCCGATGACGATCCCCTGCACGCCCTTCTCTATCTCGCGGCCGATGGCCTGGGCCGTACCCACCCATTGCTCCGGGCCCATATTCTCGCTGAACACACCGTAGAGCTTCTCGGTCTCAAGGTTGCAGATATCGGCCAGCTCCGGCACCGATCCGTAAAGCTCGCCGGGTGTAAAGGCCGGGATGACCGCCCCCGTCCGGTAATCGAGCCGGCTGGCGATCGTCCCCCCCGTTCCCAGGAGCTTCACCCTGGGCTTCCTGGGGTCGTTGGGGAACTCCTTTTCCGGGATCTTGTAGTGCGCTTCCTTGTATCCGATCTCCTTGATGTCGGTGACCGTCTTCACGGTGATCCCGACGTTATAGCCGTTGCGGAGCTTGAGGACGATATGCTTATCGTCGGCCGTCTCGGAGCGAGGCAAAATGATACCCGTGAACCTGCCCCGGGTCGTCGTCACGTCGGCATCGCTCCAGACCCGGACGCCCTGCGCTTTGAGGAGGTCGAGGGCCTCTCCTCTATAGCCCTTATAGATGTCGCTCATGTGTTTTCTCTTTTCGGCCGGCCGGCGTCTTGGCTGCCCGCTCCCAATGCCTCCCGGAGAAAGGAGGCCACTTTTTCCCCGAGTGCTCTTCCCTTGAGCTCGGCCATCAAGACGCCCATCAGGTAGCGCCACTTCTTCTCCGGATCGCCTGGTTCGAGGTTCTTTTCCAGTCTCGCGACGATCTGGACGATCTCCCGGATGCTCTCATCGGTCAGCGGGACAAGGCCCAGCCTGGCGATCGCCTCACCCGGCTGCCAGCCTTCTATCGACATCAACTTCAGGATGTCCGGGAAGCCCTCCCGGGCGAAATCCCCGCCGGTGAAGCGGCGCAGCAGTTCGAGCAGGGCCTCGTCGGTCAGCCGGGAGGCGGGGAAACCTTTTCTTTCCAAGGATTTAAGGGTCTGGCTGAGGACGACCGCGGCCAGGACCGGCGGGACAGGAAGCGCTTCCACGGCTTGCCGAAAGAGGGCCGCCCATCTGGCTGTCATCAGGTCCTCGATGATCTCCGCCGGCAGGCCGAGCTTCCCGTAATAAGCCCGGCGGTCCCAAGGGGGGAGCGGCAGCCGGCCTTTAGCCCGCTCGAGCCGCTCCTCGGAGAGGGGAACCGGGGGCATGTCCGTGTCCGGATACATCCGGTCGGGGCCGGGCAGGATCCGCTCGAAACCGTTGATGCCGGAGGGGAAGGCCTGCCGCGTTTCGTTGGGGATACCGTCCGCTGCTTCCCGGGCGCGGATGACGACCTCACCGACCGCGGTCTCCGAGTCCTTCGGGTCTCCCCAGACCAGCACGATGGCGTCCTCTTTTTTCGCCTTGAGCGCCGCGCCGACCTTTCTCCACTCGGTCGCCGTGAGCGGGCTGTCCATCATCTCGCTGTGGATGATGTTGGGCAGCTCGTCGAGGCAGGCGATGACCCGGACGCGGTCCGATATCTCACTGGCGAAGTCGCGGTGCGGCTGCAGCGGGAAGCCCAGCAGTCCTTTGAACTCGCCCAGGCTTACGGCCATCACCCGCCACTGCCTCTCCAGGGCGCTGCGGATCGGCAAGAAGGCCGTATTCTTCAGCACCTCAGTCACCTCGGCCGCGTTCGATTTCAAGTTCTCCTTCGTGATCCCTCTTTTGCGGAGCTCGTTGCGGAGCTCGAGCAGGTTGGCCTGCCTCAGGGCTTCGAAATGGGTGAGCCTCGGGATGTAGGGGATCCGGTGAACGCCTTTGATCTCGACCCGCGTTCCCCCTTCGACGCTGACGTTCACGTCCTGCCGGGCCCGGCCGATCCCGGTCCGGACCTTGCCCGTCGAGCGCGCCAGCTCGCGCAGGAGCTCGGCCACTTCGGCCACCTCACAGGGAGTGCGCATATCGGGATAGGTGACGGTCTCGATCAGCGGGATGCTGAGACGGTCTGTCCGGTAGATGCGGCGATGGCCCCGGTCGCTGATCTCACGGCAGGCGTCCTCCTCCAGGCCTAACTGGCGGATCCCGATGCGCCGGTCCTTGTAGGGAACCCAGCCGTCGGTCCCCAGGATGGTGGTCCGCTGGAATCCGGCCGGGATGCTGCCGTCGAGGTATTGTTTGCGGGCGATGTGGAGCTCGCCGACCAGGTTGCAGTTGAGGAGCAGGGTGACTTCGAGAGCGATGTCCAGGGCTTCCAGGTTGAGCTCAAAGGGCGGGGTATCGTCCATCTCGTAGGTGCAGACGTTGCGCTTGTTGAGCTGGTAGACGATCTCCTTGCGGGTCTTGAATTCCATCAGGGCGGTGCCGTCGTACTCGCCGAGCTCGGAGAGAGTCGGCCGCATGTGGCGGAGAACCTCGGCGTCATAGTCTTCATAATATTCCCCGGCCGGACAGCGGCAGAAAAGCTTCTTCTGCGTCTTGAGCTGCTGGTGGATCTCCAGGCCGGACTTGAAGCCAAGCTCGAGGTAGTCCTTCTCTATGAGCTCTCCGTAATCAAAAATCCTGGGCATAGATGAATGGGGAAATATACCATAACGACCCGGTTCGGTAAAGTAAGGCTCAGGGTAGTGGCCTCGAAACCACGCCCGTTTTCTCCCGGCGAGGAAAACGGGCTCGATTCGTCGTTCGCTCTTCTCTCCCTTCGGTCGAGAATCCGT
>DAIPLF010000312.1:0-3412 GCA_036769375.1 Candidatus Aminicenantota bacterium
AGCCCTGCTGATCATCCTCAATATCCCTTCCACACTGATCGGAGGCATCCTAGCTCTTCTGCTTGTCGGAGAGACGGTCAACGTCTCTTCGACCATTGGGCTCATCGCGCTGTTCGGCATCTGCGTCCAGAACGATGTCATCCTCGTGGCCAAGATCAATGACCTGCGGCGCAAGGGCCTGGCGCTCCAGGAGGCGGTCGTGGAGGGGGCGGTGACCAAGTTCCGGCCGATCTTCATGACCGACATCGTCATGATCGTCAGTGTGCTCCCGCTGGCCCTCATCGTCACGACGGGGGCCGAGCTCCATCGTCCTCTGGCGGTCGTCTATATCGGGGGATTCTTCTTTGCGATATTCCTGCGGCCGTTCATCGTGCCGATCCTTTATGAGACGCTAGCCAAGCTAAAGGAATAGCAGGATAAGTTGGCCGGCATAACGAAGCCGGCGGCCCTGCTCGAATAGAAGGAGGAGTGAATGACTTGAGATTGCGCGGAGTCAGAGAGGGCGCCGACTCCCCCCTCTTGACATACGCAGACAAATATGATAATAATTACTATATAATAATTATTATAATTAAAAGGAAGTTGGAGTGAAACGATTCAGACAGACTCCTCAAAGGCTGGCGATCCGGAAATTTCTGGAAGGCAATTCCTCGCACCCTTCGGCCGAGGAGATCTATGGAGCCCTGCGCACGCAGTTCCCCACGCTCTCGCTAGCGACAGTTTATAATACACTGGAAGCCCTAAGGGAGAGGGGAGAGATCGTTGAGGTCGGTGGCGATGTCGCTAAAAAACGGTTTGATCCTGTCGTTTCACGCCACCATCATCTCATCTGCGTCCGCTGTAAAAAAATCCTGGATATTCCGGAAAAATGGAAGCCTGTCCTGACAGAAGACGAAAAAAGGGGCTTCCAAGTCATCCGCAGCCAAGTTGATTTTCACGGCCTCTGTCCTCGGTGTCAGAGCCGAAGAACTCTTAGGCAATAAATCTATATTGGAGGCATAAAAAATGGATAACACAACCGCAACTCAAACCCCGACGAGCCTGCCGAGAATCGGCTCGCCGGCGCCTCAATTCGAGGCGGTCACCACCCAGGGGACGATCAAGCTGGAGGATTTCAAGGGCTCCTGGCTGATCCTCTTCTCCCACCCGGCCGACTTCACGCCGGTCTGCACTACGGAGTTCATGGCTTTCGCCCAGATTCATCCAAAGCTCCGGGAGATGAACGTCGAGCTCATGGGCCTGAGCATCGACAGCGTCTATTCGCACATCGCCTGGGTCCGAAACATCGAAGAGAAGCTGGGCCAGAAGATCACGTTTCCGGTCATTGCCGACCTCAACAAGGAAGTGGCCACTCTCTACGGAATGCTCATGCCCGGCGAGAGCACGACCGAGACTTCCCGCTGTGTTTTTATCATCGATGACAAGCAGATCATCCGGGCGATGATCTATTATCCTCTGAGCACGGGACGCAACATGGACGAGATCGTACGCCTCATTCAGGCCCTTCAGACCGCAGACAAGCACGGCGTCGCCTGTCCGGCCAACTGGCGTCCCGGCGACAAGGTCATCATTCCTACGCCCAAGACCCAGGAGATGGCCGAGGAGAGGATGAAAGAGAAAGGCATCGAGCGCGTGGACTGGTACTTAAGCAAAAAGGATTTGAAGTAGGGGAGTCATCCAATGGCGTGCGTTAATCCAGACGGAACAATTTCTCCCTCGGCCAAGGCGCTCTTAAAGGCACTCGAGACGCCTCTCGGCGTCGAGGAGATTGCCGCCCGGCTGGGATCTCCTCTTTTTAAGATCAGAAGCAGCCTAAGGGAAATGCTCGAAGCCGGGCTGGTTGTGGTCCAGGGCGACAAGTACATCGCCTCCGAAGAAGGAAAGAAAAAAGCAACGGCCGCTTAACGGATCCCTTTCGAGTTATTCCTTTCAGCCAAGCCCGAGCCCGGCCGAAGATCATGTCATTCAGCCGGGCCGGGCCCGGCAGCCTAAAAACTTTTGCCTTTGCCGAGTCCAAAGACTCTCTTTATGCACCAAGTCCGCAGTGGTTGGAAGGACGGAAGCCACCCTCCTTTTTCGCTCCCAAAGGAATGACCTTGGGTGCTCAAGAAAAGCCAGCATATTCCCGGTCTGAAGGCGGACTCCGTTACGGCGGGCCAGAAAATAGTTGATCGCTGGGCTTGACAAAACCTGGGTCCGCGCTTATATTATAATTGAAAATGATTATCAATATCTTTAAGAGGTGCAAAATTGCCGGGTAGATACCATTGGCAGAACCGTTTTCGGGAGAATGTCTGCCGGTGGACGGTGCCCCGTGAGGTCATCCTGTCGCTTTTGAGCCGTACCACAGAGCACCTGACGGCCAAAGACATTTACGGGTCTCTGTATTCCATGTATCCCGGCATCGGCTTGACCACGATCTACCGGACCCTGGAACTGCTGCATCGGCTGGGTCTCGTTCATAAAGTCGCGGCGGGCGACGGTCAGAGCCGCTACGCGCTCAAGAGGGAAGACAAAGGGGACCATCATCATCACCTCATCTGCACCAAGTGCGGGAGAATCGTCGATTACCGGGACTTTGTCCAGGAAGAACTGGAGTTGGTGAAAAAAACGGAAGAAGCCCTGGCGAAAAAACACAATTTCGCGATCACGGATCATAATATCGAGTTCTTGGGATTATGTGAAAAATGCCGCTAAACATGGAAATGATCAAGATAAGGAGGCAATTAAAATGCCAGCAGGAGATCGAACAGGACCTTGGGGCCTCGGGCCAAGGACGGGACGAGGCCTCGGTTACTGCTCTGGTTATTCGGCTCCCGGGTTCTCGTATCCCGGCCCCGGCTTAGGTTTTGGCCGGGGTTTCGGCTTCGGAAGAGGCTCCGGCCGGGGATTAGGGCGTGGATTCGGTATCGGCCGCGGCCGGGGTTCCTGGTGGCCTGGGTTTGGCGGGTTCAGGGGCTATCCCTATTATCCGATGACTCCGCACGCGTTTCAGCCGGGCATTGAAGAGGAATCCACTTGGCTTGCCGACCAGGCAAAGAGTCTCGAGCAGCAGCTCCTTCAGGTTCAAAAAAGACTGGCTGAACTGGAAAGAGAAAAGGAGGCAAAAAAATGAGGAATCGCTACAGGCGGATGTACGAGCTGACTGGCCTGCCGGGCTGGATGCGCTTCGGCTATTCTCCCGGCTGGATAGGCCGGAGTCCCTCCGGCCTCGGCCCCTGTGCTCAATACTTGATGTCTGGCCAGTGGCCGACGCCCCAGATGGACCTCGCTTGGCAGCAGGGTCAGGTTCCGTATTCCCCGGCTCCCGGCTTCCCGATGCCCGGATTCGCCACTCCCTTTGACCCCTGGGGGGCGGCCGAGGTGACGCCGGAACAGGAGCTCAATTTTCTGAAAGCGGAAGCCCAGCAGG
>DAIPLF010000313.1:0-3406 GCA_036769375.1 Candidatus Aminicenantota bacterium
GGTGCTGTCAAGAAGACGCTTAGGCCCACCCCTCCTTTTCTTAACCCGAGCCGTTTTGAAAACGCCGGCCAAAGACACTATAATGACCCTCCATCGGTGCGACCGGAAACCTTCCGATCCAGGAGGCATCATGCTGGAAAAACGGGACCTTATTATCATAGGCGGCGGCCCGGGCGGCTATGTGGCGGCTCTGCGTGCCGCCCAGCTCCGTAAAAAGGTGACACTGATCGAAGAAGACCGCATCGGCGGGACATGTATGAATTACGGCTGCATTCCGACCAAATACCTGCTCAGCCAGACCAAAGCCTGGAGCGAGCTCAAGAACAGCCCGAGAATCGAAGGCTGGGGAGAGAACGTCCGCCTGAATTGGTTAAGCGTTCAAAAAGAAAAGAGGGCGGTCGTCGATCGGTTGGTCCGCGGCACGGAATTCCTCCTCGAACGGAACGGCATTGAGGTTCTGAAGGGGAAGGGTGAGTTGAAGTCCGAACGCGCCGTCCTTTTCCGCGGGTCCGGCGGAGAAAAAGTGCTGGAGGCGGAGAAGACGATCCTAGCCACAGGTAGCAGCTCAGCCGGCCTGCCCTTCTTGAAGCCCGATGGAGACACGATCATCACTCACTTGGAAGCCTTGGAGCTTGAGAGCATTCCCCGGTCGCTGATCGTCGTCGGGGCCGGAGCGATCGGGCTGGAGATCGGGTCGGTCTATTCCCGGGTCGGGACCGAGGTGACGGTACTAGAGATATTGCCCGCCGTCCTGCCTGGGGCTGACCGGCAGATGGCCGCCCGCTTGGAAAGAGCGCTCAAAAAACAAGGCCTGAAGATCTTCACCGAGGCGCGCATCGAGGAGTGCCTCCGGGCACCAGGAACAACGAGTCTCAAGGGAACCTTTCTTAGGACCGGGAAACCCTTTCAATTCGGCGCTGAGAAAGTTCTCCTGGCCGCGGGCCGCCGGCCGAACTCGGAATTCCTCCGGGACGGATTCAACCCGCTTCTGGACCGTGCCGGTTTCGTCCAGGTCAACGCCCGATTGGAGACGTCCGTTCCCGGTATCTATGCCGTCGGTGACCTCATCGGCGGCAAGCTGCTGGCCCACAAGGCTTCTCACGAAGGGATCACGGCCGCCGAGAACGCGGCAGGGGGCTCCCGTGAGATGGAGTATGGAGCCCTGCCGATGGCGGTTTTCACCGAGCCGGAGCTGGCCTCGGTGGGCCTGACCGAAGAAGAAGCCAAAGCAGCCGGGCTTCAGATTCAAGTCGGCCTGTTCTCCCTCCAAGCGAACGGCCGAGCGTTGACCCTGGAGAATCCTGAGGGCATGGTCAAGATTATCGCCGCCGGTGATGACAGGATCATCGGGGCCCATATCCTCGCTCCTTTTGCCAGCGAGATGATCCCGGAATTGACCTTGGCCTTGCGCAAGGGATTGACCGTCCAGGATATCTCGCAGACCATCCATATTCATCCCACGGTATCCGAAGCGATGATGGAAGCGGCCCTTAAAGCAAAGGGGATGGCGCTCCACGCTCTGAACCAATAACCTCTGACGTCCGCGGTCGATGACCTTCCGAGGCGACCGCTTTTTTATCAAAAGCGGTTGCTATTTTGCGGATGTTTTAATAAAATGACCCCCTTCTTAGGAAGGATAAAAGTGGTTGAGGTTTTTTTTGTCTTCCTCATTTTTGGGCTTCTCGGCCTGATCCTGATCTTCATGAACCGGCTTCTGGGGCCCTCCCGCACGAGCCCCATCAAGGAACAGCCTTTCGAATGCGGCAGCCCTTACCTTCAGAAGGGGATCAATCCCTTCCCGATCAAGTTCTATTTGGTGGCGTTTCTTTTCCTGCTTTTTGACGTCGAGGTGGTCTTTTTCTTTCCCTGGGCGCTCATTTTCAAGAAAATGCCGGGAACGGCCCTGATCATCATGGCTGCATACCTTGCGGTCCTTGTCGTGGGGTTCGTCTACGCCTGGAAAAAGGGCGCCTTCGAATGGGAGTGACAAGAAGGAAGAGATGACCGGGCTGAAAAAGAAGCGCCCTCCGGCAGGGCAGTTCATGACCACCCAGTTCAACTCCCTCCTCGGCTGGGCGCGCAAGTATTCACTTTTCCACTATCCCTTCGTGACGGCCTGCTGCGGGATGGAGTACATGTCGGCCGCCTGCGCTCATTTCGACATCGACCGTTTCGGGGCCGGCTGGACGCGCTTCTCTCCCAGGCAATCGGATATGCTCCTCGTGGTGGGCACCATCACTCACAAGGAGGCCCCGGTGCTCCGGACTGTCTATGAGCAGATGACCGAGCCTAAATGGGTGATCGCCTTCGGGACGTGTGCCGTGAGCGGCGGGATCTATGATAACTACGCGGTTGTCCAGGGCATCGACCAGATCATCCCGGTGGATGTTTATATCCCAGGCTGCCCCCCGCGGCCCGAGACCGTGCTCGACGGCCTCCTCAAGCTGCAGGAAAAAATCCAGCATCAGGACCAAGACTGGCGATGGAAGAAAAAACGATCGTAGAGCGGCTCCGTGAAGAATTCCCTGCTGGTGTCAGGGAGAGCTGGACATCGCTGGGCGATGACGTCGTGATCATCGACAAAGGCATGCTGCTTCCAATTGCGACCTTTCTGAGGGACAGCCCCGGCGAGTTCCGCATGCTCCTGGACCTGACCTGCGTCGATTATCCGGGCCAGGAACCCCGATTCGAGATGGTCTACCATTTCTTTTCGCTCTCCCGAAATCGACGCCTGAGGATCAAGACCCAGATCAGCGAGAGCGACCTTCGCCTGGCTTCACTGACGGCTCTTTGGAAGAACGCCGACTGGCTGGAGCGGGAAGTCTACGACCTTTTTGGAGTTCACTTTGATGGCCATCCCGACCTCAGGCGCCTTTTTATGTACGACGGGTTCGAGGGTCATCCGCTGCGCAAGGACTACCCTTTGCGCCGGCGCCAGCCCCTGATCCGCCTGAAGGAGTGATATGCCGACACGGATCCAGAAACAGGCCCGGCAGGATACGATGCTCCTGAACATGGGGCCGTCACACCCGGCCATGCACGGGACGATCCGCGTCATGCTGGAGCTCGACGGCGAGCGCATCGTCAATTCCGAGGTGGAGGTCGGCTATCTCCATCGCGGGTTCGAGAAGACCTGCGAGCACCGGACTTACTTCAACCTGTTGCCTTACACGGACCGGCTGAACTATGTCTCCCCGCTCATCAATAACCTCGGGTACGTCATGACCTTGGAGAAGCTGATTGGTGTCGAAGTCCCCGAGCGCGCCCAGTACATCAGGGTCCTGATGAGCGAGCTCTCCCGCATCTCCGACCACCTGACCTGCCTTGCCGCCATGGCCATGGAGTGCGGAGCCTTCACAGCCTTTCTGTACAAGATGAAGGCCCGTGAGTTTCTCTGGGATGTCAT
>DAIPLF010000314.1:0-3400 GCA_036769375.1 Candidatus Aminicenantota bacterium
CCGGGCACGCCGACCATCTCCATCTGGCGCCCCACGAACAGCATGTCCTCGGTCTCCTCAGGATGACGCCTCGATTGAGCGACCTCTACGCCCAGAGCCAGGCCGGGAAGCGGGAAACCCAAAAAGCGGTCTTCGCCTTCCTCATCTTAGGGTTGGCCGGACTCTCCCCGGCGCCTACCCATACCAAACCATCGCCCGAGTTGACATCGGCGGGTCTAGAAAAGATCTGGGACGACTTCAACGACAAGTGCGCCTATATCTATCGCTATATTTCCAAGGAGATCGGGCCGGTCGGTCTGAGCGTCCTGGAGAAATCGCTGGAAGACATCCGCCTGCGTCTGGCTCCTCCTTTCCAGGGCCTTGAGCTGCGGGCAGACGGCCGGGTCGAGTTCAGCCCCTTTCCTCTGATGAGCTTGACCCTGTTCACGGAGGATTCCAAGAGGCAGTTCATCCGCGTGCTCAACGAGATCCTGACAGCCGAAGTCCTGGCCGTCAAGAAGACACTGGGCAATGCCCACGAGGCCGGAGTCGTCAAGAGCCTGGAGAGGATCGGAGAGCTGAGTTGACCAGAAAACAGACATTGGCCGTCCTCCTTCTCCTCGCCCTGATCGCCGTCTGGCTCCTGATCAAAATTGGAACCTAGAAAGCGCCGTCTGGTCATCATCCTGGGGCCCACGGGCGTGGGGAAGAGCGAGGTCGGGGTTTACCTCGCCCGGAAGTTCGGGGGGGAAATCGTCAATTGTGACTCGATGCAGGTCTACCGGGATTTCGAAATCGGCACCGATAAACCGACCGTCGAGATGCGCAAGCTGGTACCCCACCATCTCCTCGACGTCGCGGAGGCCTCGGACCAGTTCACGGCCGCAGATTTCGTCAGCCAGGCGCTGGCCGCCGTGCGTCTTATCGAGGAAAGGGGCCATCTGCCTTTCGTCGTCGGCGGCACCGGTCTCTACCTAAAAGCCCTGCTCGACGGGCTCTTCCCCGGACCTGGCCGAGATGTGCAGTTGCGCCGGGAACTTGAACGGGAGGCCGCCGAAAAAGGCCTGCAGAGCCTGCGCCGCAAGCTCGAGGAGGTCGATCCCGTGTATGCCCGGCTCATCGGGGAAAAGGATAAGGTCCGGATCATCCGCGCCCTGGAAGTCTTCACCCTCACCCGGAAACCCCTCTCGGAGCATTTCGAGAGCACACGGTCGGAGGTGACCGATTTCCATCTCACCAGAATTGGATTACAATTGGAGAGAAAAGAGCTTTACCGGATGATCGAGGAGCGGGTGGACAGGATGTTCGAGCGTGGGATCGTCGCCGAAGTCCGCGGGCTGCTGGCTTCCGGTGTCCGGGAGAGCGCGCCGCCCTTCCGGGCCCTGGGATACAAGCATGTCCTCGCCCATCTGGAAGGGAGGCTCTCTTTGGAAGAGGCCGCGAGGCTGACCAAGCAGGATACCCGTCATTATGCCAAGAGACAGATCTCCTGGTTCCGGAAGATGGCTGGAGTGACCTGGCTCCCGGCCAGAGACCATGCGGCCCTGGCCGCCTTCCTGGAAGCGGAATTCGCGGCTTAGTCATGGAAAAAGCGATCCTCGTCCACTTGGCCACCAACCATAAGGAAAGAGCGGTGGCCGAGGAGTCGGTCGACGAGCTGACCCACCTGGCGGCAGCGGCGGGCGCCCAAGTGGTGGACAAGGTCTTTCAGTTCCGGCCACGGATCAGTCCGAAGTCCTTCATCGGCGAGGGAAAAGTCGAAGAGCTGGCCAGTCTCAAGGAAGAGCGCCAGGCCGATCTCATCATCTTTGACCACAACCTCAGCCCGACCCAACAGAGGAGTCTGGAGGACAGGATCGCCTGCAAAGTGATCGACCGCACGCAGTTGATCCTGGACATATTTGCCCGGCGGGCCCAGAGCAACGAGGGCAAGCTTCAGGTCGAGCTGGCCCGGCTGAGCTACCTGTTGCCGCGCCTGAGCGGAAAGGGAGCCTCCCTCTCGCGGCTGGGCGCCGGGATCCGCACCCGGGGCCCGGGCGAGATGAAGCTGGAGGAAGACAGGCGAAGGATCACGGACCGGATATCCCGGATCAAGGAAGAGATCAAGGGCATTCAGAAGAGGCGGGAAAACCAAAGGGAGAGCCGGAAAAAAAGCCCTGTGCCGACCGTCTCTCTTGTGGGCTACACCAGCTCCGGCAAATCGACCCTCTTCAACACGCTCTGCCGCGAGCGGGTTTTCACCTCGCCGGCTCTGTTCGCCACGCTGGACCCGGTCCTGCGCCGGGTGGAATACCCGGATGGTCTTTTCTTCTTCCTGAGCGACACCGTCGGTTTCATCAGGAAACTCCCTATTGAGCTGGTTTCCTCGTTCCGGGCCACTCTGGAAGAGATCCGCGAGGCTGACTGTCTGGGCCATGTCATCGACCTCACATCGCCCTCGGCCGACGAGCGGGCCCGCGCCGTCGAGAATATCCTGGGCGAGATAGGGATCGGGGACGTCCCCGTGATCAAAGTCTTCAACAAGGTGGATCTGCTGCCCTCAAAGGAGCAACTCCTTGCCCGGAACGAATCAACGGGAGAACAGGCCGTGTTCATCTCAGCCAAGACGGGAGAGGGGATCCCTAGCCTTAAAGACAAGATCCGGCGCCTCCTGTTCAAGGACTTCCGCCTTTATTACCTGCGGATCCCCAAGGAGCGGAAGGAACTGATCCCGTCGTTCGACCGGTGGTCGGTCGTTTTGAAGAAACGCGAGGACGGGGATCACTCTGAGTTCAAGATTATGGCCAATCCCAAATTCATGGTAAACTATCTTCCCTATCTCGTCGAAGGAGAAGAGAATTGGTGATAAAAGCGGTTCGGCTCGGGGCCCTGTCCATCCTCTTGGCCTCCTGCGTCACGGTCGCGCCTCCGCCGCCCAACCTGTATATTGAAAGTCTGCCTCAGTCCCTGGTCACACCCTTGACCCTGGAGGAGCGCATCCAGATGTCAGAAGCCTGGGAATCCGTGAAACAGGGCCGGACGGATAGGGCCGAAAAAGCTTTTCTTCGCCTGGGGCCCGAAAGCCCCGTGTATGCCGTCGGATTGGGGTATGTGTCTCTTCTCCGGGAGGATTTTTCGGCCGCCGAGGAGTGGTTGAAGCTGGCGATAACGGAGAACCTCGCCTCTCTCCTCGCCCACCTGGGACTCGTTCAGGTCTATCAGAAGATGGAGGATGACGACAAGGCATTCAATGAGCTGCGAGAAGTCCTGAAGATCGACCCCTTGAACTCCTGGGCGAGAGAGGGATACGAGAGCCTCAAGGCGCAGAAGACGGAAGAGGCCGTGTCTTCCGCCCGGCAAGCGGCCGCCAAGGGGGATAACGAGACAGCCAGGGAGTCCTACCTCAAGGCCCTTCACTACTCGCCGGAGTCGGTGGATATCC
>DAIPLF010000019.1:0-12221 GCA_036769375.1 Candidatus Aminicenantota bacterium
CTGATCTCGATGATCTGGGCCGGGTCGAGGCCGATGGTCGGCTCGTCCAGGATCAGGACATCGGGATTATGGATGAGGGATTGGGCGATTCCCACCCGCTGCTTGTACCCCCGCGAGATGTTCTTAATGAGCCGGTTCTTGACGGAAGCCAAGCCGCTGACCTGGATCGCCCGGTCCAGCGCCGGCTTGCGCTTGGCCGCGGGAACCTGCTTGAGGGCGGCGACAAAGCTCAAATAATCAGAAACGGTCATCTCAGGATACAAAGGGACGACCTCGGGCAGGTAACCGGTGACCTTTTTCGCCTCGTTGGGTTGGGCAAAGACATCGAACCCGGCGACCGTGGCTTTGCCTTCCGTTGCCGGTAGATATCCGGTCAGGACCCTCATGGTCGTGGTCTTCCCGGCGGCGTTAGGTCCGAGAAGCCCCCAGATCTTCCCTTTGGCGACCTTAAAGCTGAGGTCTCGCACGGCAACGAGGTCGCCGTATTTCTTGGTGAGATGTTCGACTTCGATCATGTATCGGCCTCCTTTCTGTTGTCACGTTCCGCCAAGCCCGCCCGATTCTCCTCCCGGGTCACATCTTCTCGGGCTGCGGGATGCCCATAAGGGAGAGCGCCGTTCGGAGGACCTCGCGGACATAGAAAACGGTCCTGATCCGCATATTCCTCAAGGCCTCGTCGCCCTCGCCGAGGATGGAATATTGGTGATAGTAGGCGTTCGTCTTCTGACAGAGGTTGAAAGCGAACTTGGCGAGATGCGAAAATTCCAGGGAATAGACGGAGTGCAGGATGAACTCCTCGAAACGGGCCGCGTAGAGGATGAGGTCCCAAAAATCATTACCCTCTTTTTCAGGCAGGAAGTCCAGCGGGACAGCTTTCTCCTGAAGGAGCCTGCGCAGTTCGGGGTCCCCAAATCCGGCCCGCTCCGAAAGCTTCCGGAATATGCTGTTCAGCCTGACGATCGTATACTGGAGATAGGGACCGGTCTCCCCCTCGAAGCTGAGGGCCTCCTCGAAATCGAATACGATCAGGGAGTTCCGGGCGAACTTGAGCATGAAATAGCGGAGCGCGCCGCAGGCGATCGCCCGGGAGATCGATTCCGCCGCCTCCGCGGAGAGCTCCGGGTTGCGCTTTTCGACCTCCGCAAGGGCCTTGCTCTGGAGCCGGTCAAGCAGGTCATCGGCCTTGACGCCCAGGCCTTTCCGTCCTGAGACTTCAAGGAAGGCGCGGTCCTTTTCGGCCTCCGGGACCTGGTAGTTGAGTTCCTTGAGGCTCCGGGGCGAGAGGGCGACCATTTCATAGGAGAAGTGGACGGAATTATCCGCCTGGGTTTCAAACCCGAGCGCCCTCAGCCCCTGGGCGACGATCTTCTGGAGATATGCCTGGCGGGAGTCGATGACGTTGTAAACCCGGCTCGCGCTGCCGAAGGACGGCGTTCCCCCCCCGGGTTTTATGGTCGTGATCCAGAGTATCTTGGTTCCCTCCCTGGCGAACGGCTCATAGAAGAAGTCCCGGCTGAGCAGGCCGAACTTCCAGAGCTGATAAGCGATATCTTTGCCGACATAGGTCACCGTCCCGTCCGAACGGACGATGACCTTCTCTTTTTCCTCCGCCTGCGCCAGCCTCATCACCCAGCAACCGGCATTATCGCCGCCCTCGGCAAGATGGATCCCGCCCTTTTCTTTAAGCAAAGAAAACGCCTTTTCCCAGAACTTGAGGCCGAGGATGCTGCTCTCGCACGGCAGCAGCTCGTAACCGACATCGATCCTCTTCATGGTGTCGAGATGGGCCCGGAGGATGCGGCGGGAGACCGCGCGGGCCATCTCGGCTTCCGGGTCGACCCCCCGTTCGATCCTTTTGAGGATATCGGCTTTGCGCTCCTGGAATTCGGGATGGGATTCGAGGAAGGCCGCGGTCCGCGCATAGAGGTCCCAGCAATAATAGTCGAACCTCGGCCCGAGGGAGTCGAGGTCGGAGAGCATCTTTTTCTCCAGGTCCATCAGGCCGAAGACGACATCCACGACCTGAACTCCGGTATCGTCGATGTAGTTCTGGACTTCGACCGCTTCCCCCTTGTATCTCAAGCAGCGGGCCAGCGTATCTCCCAGACAGGCGTTTCGAAGGTGACCGATGTGGGCGGCTTTGTTCGGGTTGATGTTGGTGTGCTCGATGATGATCTTTCGCTGTTCCGCCGAGAGGGAGGTCCGGCCGAGCCGGCTCAGAGCCTCCTGGAAGAAGGCTTTCCGGTCAAGAAAAAGGTTGATGTAGCCGGGTCCGGCGACTTCGGCTTTGCTGACCCCGGCAAGGCCGGAAAAAAGGGGAAGAAGGTCTTGGGCGACTTGCCGGGGGTTGAGCTTAAGGCGCTTGGCCAGCTTGAAGGGAAAAGTCAGGCTCAGGTCCCCCAGATTCTGCTGAGGGGTGGGGGCGATGTCGATCTCGCCTTCCTCCAGGGCGTACTTTTTCCTGATCCTAGCAAGGATCTCTTTTTTCAGCCTGTCTCTGAGCGTAATCATGGGAGTCCTCAATTATAGCAAATTTTTTCCCGCCTACAAGTGAACCGACTTGCGAAGGCCGCCCGTTTGTGATAGGTAAAAGGCTACTCGTGATAAGGTGAGTCATCATGAAAAGAACCCGCTTCAATGAATTCCATAAGGCGCTGGGCGGCCGGATGATCGAGTTCTTCGGCTGGGAGATGCCGGTTGAATTCAAAGGGATCATCGAGGAGCACCTGGCCGTCCGCACCGCCGCCGGGCTGTTCGACGTCAGCCATATGGGAGAGATCATCGTCCAGGGCAGGGAAGCCCTGGCCTTTGTCCAGCATCTGACCCCCAACGATGCCGGCCGTCTCGCTCCCAACCAAGTCCAATATACAGCACTAACGACTCCCCAGGGAACTTTTGTCGATGATATGCTGGTCTACTGCCTCTCACCGGAGGAGTACCTGCTGGTCGTCAACGCGGCCAACACGGACAAGGACTTCAGCTGGGTAAACCAGCATAAGGGCGGTTTTGATGTCCTCGTCGAGAACGCGAGCGACGGATACTCCCAGTTGGCTCTCCAGGGACCCAAGGCTCAAGAGATGCTCCAACCCCTGACCGATATCCATCTGGCCGGGATGAAGCCGTTTTGGGCGGCGCGTGGAAAGGTGGCCGGAGTGGATTCCCTGGTCTCGAGGACGGGATATACGGGGGAAGATGGCTTCGAGATCTATACGACTTCGCCGCAGCCCGGCCCCATCCTGGAAGGGATCATGAAGATCGGTCGGCCCCTCGGCCTCCTTCCCATCGGGCTCGGAGCCAGGGACACCCTTCGGCTCGAAGCCAAGTTGATGCTCTACGGAAACGACATCGACGAGACGACGACGGTCCTCGAAGCGGACCTGAAGTGGATCGTCAAGTTCAAGAAGGGGGATTTCCTGGGACGCGCTGTCCTGGAGAAGCAACTGGCCGAAGGGATCAAACGGAAGATCGTCGGCTTCGAGCTCATAGAAAAGGGCATCCCGCGGTCCCACTACCCGGTCCTGTCGAAAGGGCAGAAAGTCGGCCAAGTGACGTCGGGCACTTTCTCGCCGTTCCTCAAGAAAAGCATCGGTCTTGTCTACCTTCCGGTTGAGCTCACCGAGATCGGAAGCGAAATCGAGGTCGGGATCCGGGATAGAAATGTCCGGGCCAAAGTGGTCCCGACTCCGTTTTATAAACGACCGGTTTGATGGTAAATTGGAGCCCCGACCTTGGAATCTTCCAAGTCGGGGACGGTCTTTTTCGGCTCTCGCAGCCGCATTATCAGAGAGGAGGAGGATGATGTATCCGAAGGATTACCGCTTCAGCAAAGATCATGAATGGGTCAGGGTCGAAGGGGACACGGCCACCGTCGGGATCACCGATTTCGCCCAGAAACAGCTGGGGGATGTCGTCTATGTCGAGCTGCCCGCCGTCGGCACGTCGCTCGAAGTCCACCAGACCATCGGAGTCGTCGAGTCGGTCAAGGCCGTATCCGACGTCTATTCTCCCATATCCGGGGAAGTGCTCGCCGTCAACGAAGACCTCAACAACTCCCCCGAAACCCTCAACCATGACCCCCACGGCCAGGGCTGGATCATCCGTTTGCGCCTTAAGAATAAGGCGGACCTGGAACAGCTGCTGACCGCCGGTGACTATGAAAAATTCCTGGAGGGTCTGGCCTCATGAGTTATATCTCGCTCAGTGATCAGGACAAGAAGGAAATGCTGGCCCGCATCGGCGTTTCCTCTCTGGACGACCTCTTTTGCTGCATTCCGGAAGAAATCCGGCTGAAAAAAGAGCTTCGTCTTCCTCAGCCTCTCACCGAGCCCGAGCTGCTGGCCCATTTTGAGTCCGTCGGCCGCGGGAACAAGCAGAATGCCTATCTCTCCTTTCTGGGTGCCGGCGCCTACCGTCATCACATCCCCTATGTTGTGGACTATCTGAGCTCGAGAGGGGAGTTCATCAGCCCATATACTCCCTATCAGCCCGAGGTCAGCCAGGGGACTCTCCAGATCATCTTCGAGTACCAAACCCTGATCTGCCAGCTGACCGGCCTGGAGATTTCCAACGCCTCACTGTATGAAGGGGCCTCCGCGGCTGCCGAGGCTGTTCTCATGGCCGGGCGGCTCAAAGGCAAACCCAAGGTCCTGGTCGCCGGGTCCCTCCATCCGCAGTACCGGGAGGTCATCCGCACCTATGTCAGAAACTTGGGGATCCAGGTCGAAGAAGTGGACTACGACGTCAGGGGACAGGTCGATGTGGAGGTTTTGCGGAAAAAGATCGATGGCGAAACGAGCGCCGTGATGTGCCAGTCTCCCAACTTCCTAGGCGTCGTCGAAGACCTCGATCGTCTCGCCGAAATTGCCCATCAGCATCAGGCGCTTTTTGAGGTTATCGTGGCCGAGGCCGCATCGTTGGGCATTCTCCAGGCGCCAGGCGCCGCCGGGGCCGATATCGTCGCCGGAGAAGGGCAGTCCTTCGGCCTACCGCTGAGCTTCGGCGGCCCCTACCTTGGGTTCATGGCCTGCCGGAAAGAATACAGCCGCCAGTTTCCCGGCCGCATTGCCGGCCAGACAAAGGATACGGAAGGGAAAAGGGGGTTTGTCCTGACGCTCTCCACGCGGGAACAGCACATCCGCCGGGAGAAGGCCACCTCGAACATCTGCACCAACCAGGCCTTATGTGCGCTCCGGGCGACGATCTTCCTGGAGACTCTGGGCCGCGAGGGGATGCGCGAGCTCGCCTACCAGAATATCCAGAAGGCGGGCTATGCGCTGGACAAACTTGCCGGGGTTACGGGTGTCCGAAGGAAATTCGGCGGCCCCTTCTTCAACGAATTCGTCCTGGAATTCGAAGGAGGCTATAAAAAAGTCGAGGACCACCTCCTGGCCAACGGGATCATCGGCGGGCTGGCCCTCGCTCCGTATTATCCCGGGCTCAAGGATTGCGCCTTGTTCTGCATCACCGAGGTCCACAGCAAAGCGGATATCGACAGGCTGGCGGGGCTGGTCGCGGAGGTCAAGAGATGAATCCCGAACCTTTGATCTTTGAGCTCAGCGCCGCCACGAAAAAAGGATTCGCCCTTCCCAAGCTGGATGTACCGGAAAAGAAGAACGCCCTGGAAGGCCTTGCCGTCCGCGAGGCGATCCCCGGATTTCCGCAGGTTTCCGAGATCGAGGTGGTTCGCCATTTCACCCGTCTTTCCCAATTGAACTTCTCCATCGACACGTCTTTCTACCCCTTGGGCTCATGCACCATGAAGTACAATCCCAAGATCAACGAGAAGGTCGCCGCCCTGCCGGATTTCTCAGGCTCCCATCCCTATGCTCCGCAGGGCCTCATCCAGGGGAACCTGGAGGTGATGAAGACCCTGGAGGAATTCCTGGCCGAGATCACCGGGATGGACGCCGTGACCCTGCAGCCCAGTGCGGGAGCGCACGGAGAGCTGGTCGGGATGATGCTCATCCGGGCCTGCCTCGAAGCCCGCGGCGATCCCCGGAAGATCGTTCTCATCCCCGATTCAGCCCATGGGACCAACCCGTCGAGCGCTCACATCTGCGGCTATGCGGTCCACGAGGTCAAGTCCAACGACCGCGGGACCATCGATCTCGACTCACTCGACGGGGAAATGACTGGAGATGTGGCCGCCCTGATGGTCACGAACCCGAACACCCTGGGCGTATTTGAGTGGGATATCCTGAAGATCTGCGAAACCGTCCACGCCAGGGGAGGCCTGGTCTACATGGACGGCGCCAACATGAATGCCCTGGTCGGGAAGTTCCGGCCCGGGGACATGGGCATCGACGTTATCCACCTCAACCTGCACAAGACCTTCTCGACGCCCCATGGTGGCGGCGGCCCGGGCTGCGGGCCGGTCGGTGTCAAAAAGCACCTTGAGGCGTTCCTTCCGCTGCCGATCATCGAAAGAGGGCCTTCCGGATACAGCCTGAATTTCGGTCGCCCCAAGAGCATCGGCCGCGTGCGCAGCTTCTTCGGGAATTTCCTGGTTATGGTCAGGGCGTTGGCCTACATCCATACTCTGGGCGCCGCCGGTCTGAAGGAGGTCGCCGAGGTCGCCGTCCTCAATTCCAACTATATCCGCAAGAGCCTGGAGGGGATCTATTACCTGAAGTATGCCTCGCCCACGCTTCACGAGTGCGTCTTTTCGGACAAGCTGCAGAGCGAGCACGGCATCCTGAACATCGACATCGCCAAGAGGCTGATCGATTACGGACTGCACCCTCCGACGATGTCCTTCCCGCTGATCGTCCATGGCGCCCTGATGATCGAGCCCACCGAGACGGAAAGCCGGCGCGACCTCGATCGGTTCATCGAGGCCATGAAGACCATCGCCCGGGAGGCCGTCGAGACGCCCGATCTCTTGAAGTCGGCGCCCCATTTTTCTCCGGTCAAGAGGCTGGATGAAACCGCGGCAGCGCGCAACCCGGTGCTCAGATGGGAGGAGCCGAAAGAGTAGCCCTATGTCCCTGCAAAACCTGATCATGAGCCTGCAGAAGTACTGGTCTGACCAAGGCTGCTACCTGGCCCAGGCGTACGACCTTGAGGTTGGGGCCGGGACTATGACGCCCGACACGTTCTTTCGCGTCCTCGACCGCAGGCCCTGGCGGGTCAGCTATGTCCAGCCCTCGCGGCGGCCGAACGACGGCCGCTTCGGCGAGAACCCGCACCGTGTCCAGAAACATTATCAGTACCAGGTTATCATCAAGCCTTCTCCCTCCGAGATCCAGCAGATCTATATTGACAGCCTGGTCAACCTCGGCATCGACCTCTCCGCGCATGACCTGCGCTTTGACGAGGACGATTGGGAGTCGCCGACGATCGGCGCCTGGGGGGTGGGCTGGCAAGTCGTTCTGGACGGACTGGAGATCACTCAGTTCACCTATTTTCAGCAGGCCGGAGGGATCGAGCTGTTTCCCGTCCCCGTCGAGATAACCTACGGCTTGGAGCGGTTGGAGATGTTCCTCGAAGGGAAGGACAATATCTTCGACCTCGACTGGTCCAGGGATGTTTCTTACAGGGACTTGAGGCTGCGGGAGGAGAAAGAATTCTCCGAATACAATTTCAACCTCGCCGATATCGACCGGCTTCGTCAAGCCTTTGGCCTGGCCGAAGCGGAGGCCTCCATGCTTATCGGAAAGGACCTCCTGCTTCCCGCCTATGACATGTGCCTCAAGTGCTCGCACCTTTTTAACCTGCTGGATGCCCGGGGCGCCATAAGCGTTACCGAGCGGGTCAAGACGATCGGCCAGATCCGGAGCCTGGTGGTTCGCATCGCCCAAAAATATTGCGCCGGACAGGGGAGGTCCTGATGGAATTCCTCCTCGAGATCAACGCTGAAGAGATGCCGGCTACCCACATCAAAGCGGGCCTGTCGCAGCTCCGCGAGAAAATCGAGAAAGAGCTCCAGGCCAACCACATCGCCTTGCTCTCGATCGAAACCCAGGGGACCTGCCGTCGGCTTGTCATCGTCGGCGATTTCGCTCCCCGTCAGGAGGACAGGGAGGAGGTCGTGATCGGGCCGCCCAAGGCTATATCGTATGCCGCGGACGGCACACCGACTCAGGCCGCGCTTGGCTTTGCCAGGTCGCAGAACATCGAGGTGGCCAAGCTCGAGGTCATCACGACAGCGCGGGGGGAATATATCGGCCTGAGGAAGACGGCCAAAGGCCGGCCGACAAGCGAGGTCCTGAGCGGCGCGCTTCCTGCGATCATCACCTCCCTGTCCTTTCCCAAGATGATGAGATGGGGAGAGGTCAACCTCCGTTTTTCCCGGCCGATCAAAAGGATCCTCTGCCTATGGGGCGGGAAGGTGCTTCCTTTTTCAGTCGAGGACCTCAAATCCGGCGGGCTCACATCCGGCCACCGGCTGCACTCGCCGCAGCCGTTCAGGGTGGCCTCGGTTCGGGAATACCGGGCCGGGTTGAAAAGAAACAAGGTCATTCTCTCGGCTGAGATAAGAAGGTCCATGATCCTCGATCAGATGGAGAGGCGCTTGCGGCCGCTCGAGGGGCAGCTCTATCCGGACGAGGAGCTGCTGGAAAAGCTGACTTATGATGTCGAGCATCCCCATGTCTTCCTTGGAGAATTCCCTCCGGCCTATCTCCGCTTGCCTCTGGAGGTGCTCAGTGTCGCCATGAGGGAGGGGCAGAAGCTCTTTTCGGTGATCCGGGAAGGCCGGCAGCTTCCCTACTTCCTGGGAGTCGCCGATGCTCTCAGGGACAGGAGGTCCCTGATCCGCAGGGGCAATGAGCGCGTCCTTAAAGCCCGGCTTGAAGATGCCCGTTTTTTCTGGGAGCAGGACCTCAAGGTCCCACTCTGCAAGAGGGCGGAGGGGCTGAGACAAGTCGTGTTTCAGGAAAGGCTGGGCCATTACGGGGATAAAGCGCTGCGCCTCCAGGAGCTCGTTGGGCACCTCTGCGACTGGCTTGATGAGAAAAAGCTAAAAAAAGACGTGGTCCAGGCGGCCCAGCTGTGCAAGGCGGACCTGCTCACCGAGATGGTCCGGGAATTTCCCTCTCTTCAGGGCAAAGTGGGCGGGCTGTACGCCCGGGAGGAGGGGTATCCTCCAGCGGTTTCCCAGGCCGTGTATGAGCATTACCAACCGGCCGGCCTCGACGATCCGCTGCCGATTTCAACCGCAGGTGCGCTTCTCTCTCTGGCCGACAAGGTCGACTCGATCACCGGGGTCGTCGGGATCGGCGTCCAAGTCTCGGGTTCGAGCGACCCGTTTGGCCTCCGCCGGCTGGCCAACGGGGTCTGCCGCATCATCCTAGACAAGAAACTTCTCTTTCCCTTTGACCTTCTCTTGGAGAAGGCCGTATCCGCCTACGGCGACATCCTGGAAAAACCCAAGAGGGAGATCATCGATTATTGCCGGGCGTTCTTCACTCAGCGGCTCCGCTTCATCTATGAAGGCCAGGGATACCGCTATGACCTCGTCGAAGCCGCGCTCGGCGCCGGGCTGGATCCGGTCTACTTTTCTTACCTGCGGCTCAAAGCCCTTGCTTCTCTCCAGAAGAGCCCGCATTTCGAGCCCTTTATCTTAATGGCCAAGCGGGTCAACAACATCCTCAAGGGAGTGCCGCTCCAGGCCGTGAACCCCGACCTGTTCGGCGAAAAAGAAGAGCAGGAGCTGTGGTCATCTTTCGGTATCATCAAAGACACCGCTCTTTCCTTGATCGCGGCCGGGGAATTCCTCAAGGCCCAGAACATGATCTTCAAGCTCCAGCCTTCCCTGAACGCGTTCTTTGAAAAGGTCCTGGTCATGGCCGAAGACAAGAAGGTCAAGCAGAACCGGCTGGCTCTGCTCCAAGCGATCAGCCAGCTCCTCTTCCAAGTGGCGGATTTCTCCGCGGTTGTCGTCGAAGGGGAGAAAAAAGAGAGGCCGTCTTAGATCTGGAATTCGTCCTTATCCGGGCCGGAGGGGTCCTCACCGGTCTTGGACTTGTCGGCGAATTTCTGTTCGAGGGCCATGATCTTGACCATTGTCTGAGGCAAATTCTGGTCCTTTTCCATCCCATAGGGATTGAATTGCACCCCGACCTGGAACTGATAGCTCCTGCCTTCGCTGGGCGATGACCATTTGACGATGCCCCTCATGCTGAAGGGAATGCGCTCTCCCGGGACGGAGATCCGCAGCGTCACCTCGGTGTCCGGCTTGATCACCTTCTGGGTGAGGAAGCGGATGCCGCCGCGGCTGATGTCCAGGACGGGACAGAACTCCTCGATGAACCCCGGCTTCGGCAGCAGGGACTTTCTCTGGTAATTGACGGTGGCTCCGGGGATCTTAAAGCGGATGCAGGTCCGTCTTTCGATTTCATTTTGGGCCATCAATGCTCTCTTTTTTTTCGAACTTTAGTGTCTTATATAACAAATCGCTCTCAAATGTCAAAGTGTCCTGGCGGCTCGGGGAGAGAGAGTTCTCCCGTTGACAAGGAGAGCGGCATTGCTTAAAATCGAGCACGCGGCTGGGGAAAAAATGGCCCCGCCAAGATGATCCCGCAGCCGCATCCGGCGGATTTCAGAAAGGAGAAACATGTTCAGCCGTCCCCATTTGCGCCTGAAAGTTCTTCTCGGACTTTTGCTCTGTGCCGGGCTCTCCCTTACGGGAGCGCTCCTGGGCCAGAAGGCCGCCAAGCCGGTGCGCCTCCAGTCCACGGACCCGACGATGAGGATCAAAGGCTTTGAGGCCTATCTGGATATGATCAAAGGATCGCCGTTCAAGGCCTTGAATTGGAGCCATATCGGGCCGACCAACGTCAGCGGCCGGTCGACGGATATCGCTGTTGTCGCCCCGCGAGGCAAGAGCTATACCATCTATGTCGCGACCGCATCGGGGGGGGCATGGAAGACGGTCAACGAGGGAACGACCTGGGAGCCTGTTTTCGAGCGGGCTGCCTCGACGGCCATCGGAGACCTCGCCATCTCTCCGGCCGACCCGGAGACGCTTTGGGTCGGCACGGGTGAAGCCAATATCTTTCGCAGCTCGCAGGCGGGCTGCGGGATCTACAGATCAACGGACGGCGGGAAGACCTGGGCGCACATGGGGCTCGCTGACACCTCTACTATAGCCCGGATCGTGATCCATCCTCAGAATCCTGACATTGTTTATGTGGCGGCGTCCGGCCACGAATGGACGGACAACGCCGAACGCGGTGTCTTCAAGACAAGCGACGGCGGCAAGACCTGGGAAAAGATTCTTTACGTCAACGAACGGACCGGCGCGATCGACCTGGCCATGGACCCTGCGGACAGCAACACGCTCTATGCCGCCACCTGGCAGAGGGTGAGGCTCAGATGGAACGACCCGCGCAACTTCCCGGGCACCTCGGCCAGCGGGATCCATAAATCGACCGACGGAGGGAAGACCTGGAAGCCGGTCAACAGCGGCCTGCCCGAAGGACAGTACAGGGGCCGCATCGGGATCGACGTCTGCCTGAAGAAACCCAATGTCCTGTATGCCTTGGTTGACAGCTATGAACCGGCCGGCGCACCGACGCCTGAGATGGCCACGGATTCGTATGGCCGTCCCTCCAGCGGGAGGATCAAGGGAGCGACTTTATACCGCTCCGACGATCGGGGGGAGAACTGGACGCTGGCCGCCCCGACGAGCCCGGAGACAAAAACGCTCATGGAGCGGCATTCCGGGACGTACGGCTGGGTCTTCGGCCAGGTCAGGGTCGATCCGAACGACGAGAACACGGTCTATATCATGGGGGTTCCCCTGAGCGTTTCCAACGATGGCGGAAAGACCTTCCGTCAACTCCGGGGCACGCATGTGGACCATCACGGCCTCTGGATCGACCCCGACAATTCAGATTATCTGGTCAACGTCAACGACGGGGGACTGGGCATATCCTATGACGGAGGAAAAACCTGGCGTGGTTTCACGGACAACCTTCCGGTCTGTCAGTTCTTCAACATCGCCTATGATATGGCGAGCCCATTTCGGGTCTATGGCTCCATGCAGGACCATGGGAGCTATCGAGGGCAAGTCCTCAGGAAGAGCGAGCGATTCACCGGCAAAGCTCTGGAGGGGTTTGAGGCGGTGAATTTCGAGCCGGTCCCCGGCGGCGAGGGCTGCAGCCATGCCATCGACCCGAGCGACCCTGACATCGTCTATTCGGCCGAATTCTATGGCCGGATCACGCGGTCGGACATGAGACTGCCGGAACGGCAGCGGACCAAGTCCTTGCTGCCGG
>DAIPLF010000020.1:0-10295 GCA_036769375.1 Candidatus Aminicenantota bacterium
ATCGTTCTGGCCATTCTCCAGCAGATCACCGGAATAAACGCCATCCTCTATTATGCCCCGCGCATTTTTGAACGGGCGGGCTTCGAACGGATCTCGGCCATCGGCCAATCCACGATCGTCGGCCTGGTCAACATGCTCTTCACGGTCGTGGCCATCCTGCTGGTGGACAGGGTGGGCCGGAAGCCGCTCCTCCTGATCGCGGCCGCCGGCATGGGGATTTCCCAGCTGCTGTTGGGCGCCGCTTTCAAGATCGAGCACCTGTCGGGCACGGCCATATTGCTCCTCATCCTCCTCTATATCGCCTTCTTCGCCATGGCCATGGGGCCGGTCGTCTGGGTGGTGCTGAGCGAGATTTTCCCGACGCGGATGCGGGGAAGCGCCATGGCCATCGCTACCGTGGCGCTCTGGATCGCTGATTTCGCGGTAACGCTGAGCTTCCCGGTCATCGCCGACCGGCTTAACGAGTCAACGGCTTTCTGGTTCTATGCGCTGATGTGCGCCGTCGATTTCGTGTTCATGCTCTTCCTGCTGCCGGAGACAAAGGGGAAAACCCTGGAAGACATCGAAAGGCACTGGCTGGGGAAGGCCTGAGGGGGCCGGACGCTCCGTCGGCCTTTAGGGTTCGGCGATCAGCAGGGTCGTCGGGTCGAGGCTCAGCCTGAGATCCGGGGGCGAGCTGAACCCGTGATCCTTGACCAGACGGAGCTGGACGCGATCGTTCCAGTGCCGCAAGGTGATCAGGACGTCGATGTCATCAAGGCAGGGCTTGAGCTCGACCGGAACGCCCTCCTCGTCGAACAACGACTCGGGGCCCTTAAGCGAGGCGCTGAACCAGAGTTCAAGATCCATCCGGCCGGCGAATTCCTTGAACCTCCGGAGGTCGTCGGGAGAGGACCGCGGGAAATTGAACCCGTCGACGATGATCGTTTCCGCGGCAAACCGGCCGTGCCGGATCATCGCCTCCAGGCTGCGGAGGACCTGCTCGGTCCGCGTGGCCTCCTGGTTGAAATTCATGATCACCCGATTTTTGACCAATTCGTCATGGAGCTCGGCCGCCGGGTCGAAGTCCATCCGCTTGGCCAGCTCCCGGTAGATGTCCTTGTACCAGCTGATGATGTGGTCGACGCGGCTCGAATAGGAGACGTGGATGACGGGCTTGCCCTGGAAAAGCTTATCGGTGGCGATGTGGACCAGGCAGGCGGTTTTGCCCACGCCCTTGCGTGAGGCCAGGACGCCGATATTCCCCTTTCCCAACCCGCCGTGGATCGAGTTTTCCAGGATCCGCAGCGGGCTCCTCTTGACCAGATCCTCGATGACCATGCGCTCGACTCCTGACTATTGAGAATGCTCTTTTTCGAGCCTGTCCTTATACAAGGCGATGAGTTCTTCGGCGACCTGGGCCGGCACCCGGGCGTATTTCAGGAATTCCATGGTGAATTCCGCCTTTCCCTGGGTCAGCGAACGGAGGATGGTGGAATAGCCGAACATCTCGCTGAGGGGAACCTCGGCGTCGACGCGGGCGAACAGACCGTCCTCGACCGAACTGACGATGATCCCCCTCCGTTGGTTGATGCTGGCGAAGACATGGCCGACAAACTCCGCCGGGCCCTCCACGGAAAGCTTCATGACCGGCTCCAGGGCATAGGGTTTCGCCTTGGCATAGGCTTGCCAGAAGGCGCCCAGGGCGGCGGCCTGAAAGGCGAGGTCTGAAGAATCGACCTCATGGGCGGCGCCGTCGGTGAGCGTCACCTTGATTCCGGTGATCGGAAAGCCGATGAGCCGGCCCTTCTTGAGGGCTGCCTGAAACCCCTTATCGCAGGCGGGAATGAACTCTCTGGGTATGCGGCCGCCGCGAACTGCGTTCACGAATTCGTAAGGCTTCCCTGAGCTGGGCTCGATCGACCCGATGACGCGGCCGAACTGGCCGGCGCCTCCGGTCTGCTTCTTGTGGGTGTAGTCGAATTCCGTGCGGCGGGCGATCGACTCCCGATAGGCCACCTGGGGCTTGCCGGTGCTCACGGCGACTTTGTATTCGCGCTTCATGCGCTCGATATAAACGTCCAGGTGGAGCTCTCCCATCCCCTGGATGATGGTCTCCTTGGACTCGGGGTCGACGTGGGTGCGGAAGGTGGGGTCCTCCTTGGTGAAGCGCCGGAGGGCCTTGCCCATGTTGTCCGCCGACTTCTTCTCGGAGGCAAAGACAGCGAGCGAGATGACCGGCTCCGGCACAAAGATCGAAGACATGGCCAGGTTCAAACCCGGCTTGACGAAAGTGTCTCCCGACTGGCAGTCGACGCCGAAGAGCGCGGCGATATCCCCGGCCTCCGCCTCTTCGATCTCCTCCATGCTGTCGGCGTGCATGCGGACAAGACGTCCCACACGGATCTTGTTCCGGGAACGGGAGTTCATGAGCTCCGCCCCTTTCCGGACCGTTCCTTGATAGACACGGATGTGGGTCAGCTGACCATAAGGGCCGTCCTCGAGCTTAAAGGCCAAAGCGACCGGGTCGGCTTCCGGGTCTGAGCTGAGGACGATCTCCTTTTCCGCACGGTCAAGGTCATAGGCGATGTTCTCGACCTCGGCCGGGTTCGGAAGATACAGGACGGTGGCCTCAAGGAGGAGTTGCACGCCCTTGTTCTTATAAGCCGAGCCCATCAGGACAGGTGTCAGCTCCCGCGCGACGGTGCCGCGCCTGGCGGCCTCGATGATCAGCTCCGGAGTTTCGCGTCCATTGAGAGCAGCCTCGATCAACTCGTCCGAGAACATCGAAACCGCATCCAGCATCTCCCGCCGGGCCTCGCCTGCCTCTGCCTTGAGGTCGGCCGGGATGGCCTCACGGCGGATGATTTCGCCTTGGGCGCCGTCGAAATAGACGGCTTCCCCGGTGACGAGGTCGATCACCCCTTGGAGCTTGTCCTCCAGGCCGATGGGGAGTTGCATGAGGACGGCGTTGCGGCCCAGCTTTTCACGCAGCTGAGCCTTGACTTTGATCGGGTCGGCCCCCACCCGGTCGAGCTTGTTGACGAAGGCGATGCAGGGGACTTTGTAGCGCTTGAGCTGGCGGTCCACGGTGATGGTCTGGGACTGGACGCCGCCGACCGAGCAGAGCACCAGGATAGCGCCGTCGAGGACACGGAGCGACCTCTCCACCTCGATCGTGAAGTCGACATGGCCGGGCGTATCGATGATGTTGATCGTATGCTCGCCCCAGGAGACATTGGTCGCGGCCGAGGAGATGGTGATGCCGCGCTCGCGCTCGAGATCCATCGAGTCCATGGTCGCACCAACCCCGTCCTTGCCCTTGACCTCGTGCATCCGGTGGATTTTGTGGCAGTAGAATAGGACCCGTTCGGTCAGCGTCGTTTTACCGGAATCGATATGGGCGCTGATCCCGATGTTCCGGAGCTTGGTGATATCTTGGGCCATAACCCCCTATTATAGCGGATTTGGATCCGGGGGACATCATACACAATGCACTCATTTAAATCGGGGATTGCGTATGCTGTCCCCCCTTTTTTTGCAGTCTCCTCTTTATCGTGGCGTCTTATTTAAAATTGACGGGTTCCAACCTTGGGGCCAGAACCTGGATGACGCAGAGAGCCAGAATATAGGCGGAGCCGGAAATAATGAAGAGGATGAAGTAGGAGCCCGTCCATTCCAGTATGTGCCCCGCCAGTGTCGAAAATAACATCCCTCCGACCGCCCCGGCCATCCCTCCCAGGCCGGTGACCGAGCCAACTGCCTTTTTGGGGAACATATCGGAGGCGAAAGTGAAGATGTTGGCCGACCAGGCCTGGTGGGCCCCTGCCGCCAGTCCGATGAGAAGGACGGCCGCCCATAAGCCTGATACCTGGTTGGCTGCCATGACCGGGACAACGCACAGGGCGCAAACCAGCATGACGGCCTTCCGGCTGCGGTTGACCGTTCTCCCCTTTTTGATGAGTGCCGAGGAAACCCAGCCGCCGCCCACACTGCCTATATCGGCAAAGGCATAGACGGCCACAAGTGGCAAACCCAGCCTGATGAGAGTCAGGCCGAACCGGGCGTTCAAGAACTTGCCCAGCCAATAGAGATAGAACCACCAGATGGGGTCGGTCAGGAATTTCCCGATGACAATCGCCCATGTCTGCCGATATTTCAGCAGGGCCAGCCAGCCGATCTTTTCCGGGGCCGGCTCCTCCGAATCGCTCAGGATATGGGCGAGCTCCGTTCGGGACAGGGCCTTCTTTTTTTCCGGGACCTCATAAAGCAGGAGCCAAAAGACGATCCAGACAAACCCGATAGCACCCGTCATGAGAAAAGCGGCCGGCCACCCGAAGGTGATGGTGATCCAGGGGACAACGGCCGGGCCGATGACGGCCCCGATATTGCAGCCGGCGTTGAATATGCCGGTGGCCAGAGCCCGTTCTTTCTTAGGGAACCATTCCGCCACCGCCTTAATCGCGCAGGGGAAGTTGCCCGACTCCCCCAGGCCGAGAGCGAAGCGCGCCGCCCCAAAACCGAAGGCCGTCCGGGCGCCGGCATGAGCCATTGAGGCGACGCTCCAAACCGAGATGGCGATCAGGTAACCGATGCGGGTGCCGTACCTGTCAATGAATCGCCCAAAGAGCAGCAGCCCGAGGGCGTAGGCGGTTTGGAAAGCCGTGACAATGTACCCGTATTCGCTTTCACTCCAGCCGATGATCTTCTGGAGATCGGGAGCCAGGATTCCCAGGATCTGGCGGTCGATATAGTTGATGGTCGTGGCAAAAAAGAGAAGGGCGCAAATCGTCCAGCGGAATCTCCCGGTTCCCTTTTGAACTTCGGTTTGCCCCGCCACGGAATTTGGGATCATTCAGACGATCTGAGGTCGGATGATTTTGGCGCCCAGTTTGCCCAGTTCTTTAGCCAGGCGCTCGAACGTGGCTTGGTCTTTGCAGAGGCCCACGATCGACCCGCCGGACCCGGCGAAGTTGGCCGAGGCGCCGCAGCGGCGGGCCGTCCGGACCATTTCCAGGTTGCTCGGGCTGATCGTCATGACTCGGCTCCGCAGATCGAAATTCCGGTCCAGGAGCTCGGGCCAGGCGCTGAAGTCGGCGCGTTCATAGCCTCTCCGCCCCTCCTCCGCCAGGGCGGCGATTTCCCGCACCGTGGCGACGGCCGTCGGGTCGCCCTTATCATAGGCCGCCCGGAGCTCGCTGTGGACGGCTCCTGAGACCTTCCCGAGGTCGGGCTTATAGGCCAGATAAAAAGCCGGCAGAATGGCGGGATCGAGGCGTTCATATTCGCCGAAACCCCTACTCTCGAGCAGTCTGCGGTCGAGGTCCATGTAAACGCAGCCCTCGTAGACCTGAATGACACGGTCCATGTAGCCGGCGTTTATGCCCAGCTCCTTGAGCTCCGCGCGAAGCACCAGGGTCGGCAGGACCTCCTCAGGGATACGGGCGCCATGGAAGGCCACGAGGGCCCGCATAGCCGCCACGATGATGGCGCTCGACCCGGCCAGCCCCACTTGACGGGGAATATCGCAGGCGTAGCGGAGCGCAAAGTTGCTCGATAGAGTGGGGATATCCTGGCTGCGGCAGTAATCGAAAAAAGTCTTGAGCGCCGCCTTGATCAGCCGCGTCCCTCCATAATAGCCATAAAGGTTAAGGCGGTCTGTGAATTCCCTTCCGTCCTTGTATATCTCAAGATCCTCGGCGGCGGGTTCGATCCTGAGATCCGGAGACTCGTCGAGAAAGACACGGGCCGAAAAGTTCTTTACGGAGATGGCGATGATCTTACCGAAATACTGGTCCGAAGGATTCCCGAGCAGCCCCGCTCGGGCGTAGGCTCTGAACTCGATCGTCATCTGATCCCAATCCGCTCGGACTAGAGAGCAGCCAGCAGCCCCCTGAGATAGCCGACTGACTCCGCCAGGCCGGGCAGCGGGTCTTTCTCGTCTTTTTCGAACTCGAAGGCCAGGGTGCCGTCGTAGTCGAGCTTGACAATGGTGCGCACGAACTCAGGAAGGTCGATCACGCCCCGGCCCATCTCGACGGTCTGGCCGTCTTTGGTAGCTGCCGTCACGTCCTTGACGTGGAAGTCGAGCACCCGGTCGGCGCATTCCTGCGCGGCTTCCGCAGGGTCAATGCCTGCCCGCATGGTATGGCCGATATCGATACAGAGGCCGACCCGCCTGTCCAATTTCCTGATCTTTTCGTAAACGCTGGCCGGAGTCGGATAGAGTTTGTCTTCGGGTCCGTGGTTGTGGATGGCCAGCCTGATGTCCGATTCCCTGACCTTCTTTTCAACTTGGCCGAGGAGCTCTGGGGCGGGCGCCCCGATGATCATCCGCAGCCCGGCCGCCTTGGCATAACGAAACCCCTGTTCGACCTCGGCCTCGCTGGTCATATAGACGACCCCACAGCCATAAAGGTCGAGGCCTGCGGCCCGGACCTTCTGTGCGGCCGCGGCGATTTCGGGTTCGGGACTCTCCAGAGGGAGATGCATGCTTTTCAGGACGATCTTCTCCAAGGCGAGCCTCTTGGTTATTTCGATCGTCTGTTCGAGGCTGAACTCGCGGAGAGTGTAAGAGGCTAATCCGAGGCTGAAGCGGACCGCTTTTCCCCCCGGCCCCCTGCCGCTTGCGTGAACGAGCCCGTTGCTCCCGGCATCGATGGATGCCGCCATCAGGCCAAAAACGCCGGACTTCAGGAATTCGCGTCGTCCGAGTCCTGTCATGGATTTCCCTCCTCTTGGGGCCGAGAGACAAGCCGTTTTCATCGACCCCTAATATACATGCTCCAGGATGACTTTTCTATCCTTTTTTGACATGATGTGGGCGGAAGGAGAGTCCATGAAAAAGGCGACGATATCAAGACGGAACTTTCTCCGGACGGCCGGCCTGGGCACCGCGGCGGCGCTCGGGTTTTCAGCGCGGGGCCGGAGCCGCGTCCTCGGCGCCAACGACAGGATCAGAGTGGGGATTGTCGGGTTTTCGGACCGCGCAAGGGCTTCCCTGATCCCCGCTTTCCTTGAATTGGCGCCCGCACTGAATTTCGAAATCGCCGCCGTTTCCGATATCTGGAAGGTCCGGCGTGAAGAGGCCGTGGCCTTTCTGAGCGAGAAGACGGGCCGGAATATTCCCGCCTTTCGCAATAACGAAGAGATGTATGGATCAGCCCGGGTGGAAGCCGCCATAATCAGCACGGCCGATTTTCAGCATGCTCTCCACACGGTCGAGGCGGTCGAGGCCGGCTGCGACGTCTACGTTGAAAAGCCCTTTGCCAACACGATGGAGGATGCCCGGCAGGCTCTAAAAGCCGTCCTCCAGACAAGCCGGGTCGTCCAGATCGGCACCCAGCGCCGCAGCGGCAAGAACTATATCCTGGCCAACGAGTTCGTCCGCTCGGGCCGTTTCGGTGACATCGTCGCCGTCGAAATGACCTGGAATGTGAACCAGCCGGGCCGTTGGCGCCGGCCGAGACTTGTGGAGACGGTTCGCGAGGAAGACGTCGACTGGAAGCGTTTTCTCCTCAACCGCCCCTTTGAGCCCTGGGACGGGAGGAAGTTCATCGAGTTCCGTCTTTTTTGGCCCTATTCGTCGGGGATCCCCTGCCAGTGGATGGTCCATCAAATCGACACCGTCCATTGGTTCACCGGCCTGTCGCGGCCGCGGAGCGTTGCCGTCAATGGCGGGATCTATTTCTGGAAGGACGGCCGGACGAACTTCGACACGCTTACCGCTGTCTTCGACTACGGTCCCCCGACGGATCCGGACAAGGGCTTCGAAGTCGTCTATTCCTCCCGCATGACCAACTCAGCGGGAGGCACCAAGGAAGTGTACTTCTCCAACGGAGGCGCCCTGAACTTGGAGACGAACAAGGTCACGCCGGACGGTGGACTCACCAGGGAAGAGGCCGAGGTCATGGGCCTGACAGAGAACCGGCTTCCAGAGATATCGCTGGCCGGAGCCGGCGGTGCAGTCACGACGGCCGACACAGGAGTCGATGACGGGACCCTGGCTCACATGCGCGATTGGCTGGATTGCATCCGCAGCCGGAAAACGCCGCGGGCACCGATCAAGGCTGGCTATGATCATTCGGTGGCCCTGTGCATGACCATCGCCGCCATGCACACCGGCAAGCGGGTCACTTTCGACGACGCCAGGCAGGAAGTGGTAGCCGGCTGATCTAGGGGGATTCGAAACCCACTCTCTTGAGCAGGCTGGCGAAACGGACATCTCCGCGCACGGCATCCAAAAAGGGGTGGACCCTCAAGTAGAGCAGCGCGGCTTCATGGCCGGCGTAGGCATTCTCCAGACAGGCGATCGCCTGTTCTTTTTCGTTGAGTCCGGCATAGACAAAGGCCAGAGAAACCTGCGAGACGAAGACCTGCTTGCTTGCGTTCAGGGCCTCGGTAAGAATCCGGCCGACCTCTTGCCTTTGGCCTTGGCGGGCATATATGCAGGCCCGGAGAAGCTTGACCTCTAAGCCGTCTGACCCGAGGTCCTCGGCCTCCTTCAGCGACTGTCCGGCCTGGTCCAACTGGTTCAGCTGGATCAGGATGGCCGCTGCATTCAGATAGTGGCCGGGATAGAGCGGATCAGCCGCCAGAGCTTTCTGCTCCTCAGCTACAGCATCTTCATAGAGCCTGGCGTAAAACCGGATCGCGACTGCCTGAGACATGACTTCAGAGCTTAACGGATTGCGCATCTGGGCCGCTTGGATCTGTTCGATGGCCTCCGAGTTCCGTCCCAGGGCCGACAGGAGGACCGCATAGCCCTGATGAGCGCCTGCGTGATTGGGATCAAGCCTCAGGGCCTCCAGGTACTCTTTTTCGGCCGAGGCGAAATCCCATTCGTAGGTCATCTTGATCCTGGCTAGAACGGTGTGGGCCTCGGCCTCCCCGCGGTCCAGAAGCAGCGCTTTAAGGGCCGTTTCTTTAGCCTTGGGGAATGCTGTGCCGGGCGTCCAATAATGCTTCTCCGCCAGACACACGTAGGCCTCGGCCAACCCTATGAAGGCCGGCGCAAAGGCTGGGTCTTTCTCTCCGGCCTTGACGAATAAGTCAACAGCCTTCTCCAGGCTTTCTCTTCCCTTCCTGCCTGCTAAGAGACGGGCTTGAGCATAGAGATCATAGGCCTCGAAATTGGCCGGGGTTCCCTGATGCCCAGCCGTGCCGCTGTCGGGTGGGGACTGCAGTCCGAGGGATTTGCAGACCGCGCGCACAATTTCCTCCTCCAAAGCGAAGACTTCAGCGGTTGGGCGCTCAAATTGTCCGGACCAGAGGGGCGCGCCGGAATCCACCCGGAGAAGCCGGGCATCGATCTTGATCCTGTTGTCCCGTTCCTCGAACGTCCCCGCCAGAAAATGATCAACACGCAGGCGGAGTCCGATGAGGCCTGCCTCGGGGACTTCTCCTTGGAACGAGGACGACGACTCAGCTGCAGCGATAAGGAGATTGTCAGTTTTGCCGAGCGAGCGGATCAGGGCCTCGGCAAGAGCCATACCCAGATGCTGGCGGTCTTTGGCGGGGGAAAGGTCTTCAAAAGGAAGGACGGCCAGGGAAAGCGGCGCAGGTTGAGCGGGGAGCTGCGTCGTCCTTTCTGCCGGCCCGAGAACGAACCGCCAGACTATGAAAGCCAGAATGATAATTGCTAGGACAGCCAAGGCGGGCACTCTTGCCCTCTTCGGCAAGCGGAAAAGCCTCCGCGCTGCCGTCTGCTTTTGTGTCAGGGAAGGCCCGGGTATCTTTCCCCTTTCAGCCGGGACTGGGGCTGCCGGCTTGGCGACGGGCATTGCCGGCGCCGGTTTATCCGCCGGGCGCTGAACAGGCGGTTCGGCCGGCGCCTGCTTGGAAATCGTCTCGATGACCTCGAGCTCAGCCACGATCTCCTGGGCCGTTTGGTATCGTTTCTCTTTGTCTTGTTCGATGCACCGCAGGACAAGCAAGCTGAGCTGCTGCGGGATCCTGGGGTCGAGCTCCCGTGGACTCCTGACGGTCTGTCCTATTGGGGGTAGCTTTGCGGTCAACAGCTCATAGATGATGGCTCCAGCCGCGAAAATATCGGATCTGGCATCGCCCTCCTGGCCTTCCAGCTGTTCCGGGCTCATATACTGCGGCCTTCCGGAAACGGCCCTGATGATCCCCCTGGCCCGGAAAAGCCGGAGGATCCCCAGGTCCATAATCTTGACGGTTCCCTCCTTATCGATCATGATATTTTCCGGTCTGAGGTCCAGGTGCGGCGCTCCCGCCATATGCGCCTGGGCCAGGCCGCTAAAAAGCTGTTTGGCGATAGAAACAGCCTCTACGACAGGGAGGCGTTTCCTTTC
>DAIPLF010000020.1:10395-12173 GCA_036769375.1 Candidatus Aminicenantota bacterium
GCAGCCGCAGGGGGAGTCAGGAGAAGCCCTGGCGGCAGGGGCTCCTGGGAGGGCTGTGGTTGGGGTGACGGGGGGATATCCTCGCTGCCCAATTTGACCCCGCACTCATTGCAGAACTTGGCCGTCTCCGGATTTTCGAAGTGACATTGAGGGCAGATCTTAGATATCATGATCCTACCACCTATTTAGTCGTCTGAAGGGCGTATCCCGGCTCATTCCCTCCCTAGCTTATTTCAGGTCAAAGAGAGGTGTCAACGGGCATTTGGGGATATCCCAGGTTGAAATTTGGACTGGACTTTGGAATGATACAGAAGGTAATTCCCGCCAGGAGGACCTATGTCAATGAGCCGGAGAGAATTCATCAAAACGAACACCGCCGTGGCCCTGGGCGTCGCCGCGGGAGAGTCGATTCTGCCTGAGTTCCGTTTCCCGTCTTCCGGAACCTTGGCCCAGGCCCCGGTGGAGAAGCCCGTGCGCCTCGCCGTCCTGGGCACAGGCAGCCGCGGCCGCGGTCTGCTGAGCGAGCTTCTCACTATGAAGGGGGTCGAATTCCCGGCACTTTGCGATATCCAGCCGGCGAACCTTGAACTAGCCCGGCAAATGGTCGAAAAAGCCGGGCAGAACAAGCCCGAGGCCTACGGGAGGGACGAGACCGACTATAAACGCCTCCTTGAGCGCGACGACATCGACGCCGTGATCATCGCGTCTTATTGGGAGTGGCACACGCCGATGGCGGTTGACGGGATGAAAGCCGGAAAAACTGTCGGCGTAGAAGTGCCGGCAGCCTACACCCTCGAGGAATGCTGGGAGCTGGTCAAAACCCATGAATCGACGCAAGTGCCCTGTATGATGCTCGAGAACTGGAGCTTCCGACGCGATAACCTGGCCGTCCTCAACATGATCAGGGCTGGACTGCTGGGCGAAATCGTCCACTGCCACTGCGCCCACTCGCACGACTGCATCGACCACTGGTTTTTCGACCCCGAGACCGGCCTGGATAGGTGGGCCGCCAAATATCTCCTGACCCGCAACCGCGACCAGTACCCCACCCACCAGCAGGGCCCGGTCCTGAGCTGGATGGATATCGGCTCCGGGGATTATTATGACACGATCAGCTCAACGGCCACGGACTGCTTCGGGATCAATGAGTACTTCATCCGGAGGTTCGGTCCTGAGCATCCCAACGCCAAACGCAAGTATAAGCAGGGAGACATCGTCTCCTCGGTGGTGCGGACCAAGAAGGGCAAGTCGATCGTCATCAACTATGACATGCAGCTGCCTCGGCCCTACGACAACCGCTGGATGATCCAGGGCAGCCGGGGTCTCTATGACGAGGATAGGAGCGTCGTTTATTTGACCGGGAAGAGCCCCCAGTATCATCAATGGGAGCCCTTTGGACCTTACCAGGAACTCCATGAGCACAAATGGTGGAAGGCCATCCGCAGCGAGGCTGGGCAGTTCTCCCACGGAGGAACGGATTACCTGGAGCTCAGGCTCTTCGTAGAAGCCGTCAGGCATAGGACGCAAACGCCGCTCGATGTCTACGATGCCGTGCTTATGAGCGTCAATGGACCCCTCTCAGAGGTCTCTATCGCCAAGGGTGGCGCGCCCATCCCCTATCCGGATTTCACCAATGGGCGGTGGCAGACGAACAGGCCGAAATTCGCCCTCTAACCGACAGAAGAGCGTCTCTAGATCTTGACCAGCTCGTCGATCTTGACGGGCCGTTCCTGTTCGATGCTGTGCCGGGCGGCGATCCCGACGAGCGCCGAGAGCGC
>DAIPLF010000315.1:0-3360 GCA_036769375.1 Candidatus Aminicenantota bacterium
TTAATGGCAGAGGCGAAGGGTGTGGGTGAGGAAGTCCGTGGACGACTGAACGGGCACGGTTTCTCGACTGCAGCGAGTTTGCTGATTTGCGACAGCAAAGCAGCGGGGATTCCAAGGGGGATGGCCCTCTTGGTCGCAGGACGGAGTCCGAGAAGAGGAGGCAGGGAGCGAAGCGACCGTTGGAAGGGGGAAAGCATAGCTTTCTCCCTCCAAAGGGGCGCTGTGGGAAACGAGCGGGCTGACGAATCCCATACCCGAGCCTTTCTCTTGACAAGGGAAGGCATTCTGGGTAAGGTAGTAGCACCCCGGTAACCCAACGCGCCCTGAGATAGAATACAAAAAAGATTCCGTTGACCTCTCTGGAGGGCAGTTCGATGGACGATAATAAGAAGATCGACTATGAAGAGATCTCCAAGCTCGTCAGCTTTCTCGAAGAGAAGCACCTGACCGAGTTCGAGCTGGAGGTCGAAGGGTTCAAAATAAAGATCAGCCGGGCTCCGGCCCAGGCCACACCTCCGGCCAAGGCCGCGGCCTCGAATCCGACGGCGCAGGCGGAACCAGCTCAGACCTCAACCCCCGCCGCCGCAGCGATCAGCCAGGCTCCGGACCAATTCCACTATATCACCTCTCCTATGGTGGGGACGTTCTACCGGGCACCCAATCCCGCCTCGCCCTCGTTCGTCGAGATCGGAGAGGAAATCAAGAAGAATCAGACTCTCTGCATCATCGAGGCCATGAAGCTGATGAACGAGATAGAGTCCGACGTCGACGGCGTCGTCACCGAGGTCTATGTAGAAAACGGAAAGCCGGTCGAATTTGGGCAGAGGCTTTTCGCCATTCAGCCCTTGGCGGCCTGAAAGCTGATGTTTTCCAAGATCCTGATCGCCAACCGGGGAGAGATCGCTCTCCGGGTCATCCGGGCCGCCCGGGAGCTCGGCCTTAAGACCGTGGCCGTCTATTCCGAGAGCGACCGCAACAGCCTTCACACCATTCTGGCGGACGAGAAGGTCTGCATCGGCCCGAGCCGGGCCTCCGACAGCTATCTCAATATTCCTAACATCCTCGGCGCCGCTGAGCAGACCAAGGCGGAAGCCATCCATCCGGGCTATGGCTTTCTGGCGGAGAACCCGAGGTTCGCCGAGATCTGCGAATCCGCCGGCATCAACTTCATCGGACCGCAGCCGGCCATGATCAAGCTCATGGGGAACAAGAGCCTGGCCCGTCAGGAGATGCGGAAGTCCCACCTTTATATCCTCCCGGGAAGCAACGAGATCGTTCAGGACCTGTCCGAGGCCAAGAAGATCGCCAAGAAGATGGGCTATCCGGTCATCCTCAAGGCGGCGGCCGGCGGCGGCGGCAAGGGGATGCGGATCGCCCGCACCCGGGCCCAGCTCGAAGAGCAGTTCGCATTGGCCCAGAACGAAGCCAAAGCCTCGTTCAATGACGCCTCGCTCTATGTCGAAAAATACCTGGACAACTCTCGCCACATCGAGATCCAAGTCATCGGTGATAAACACGGCAACGTCGTCGCCCTCGGCGAAAGGGAATGCTCGATCCAGCGGAAGCACCAGAAGCTCATTGAAGAATCCCCCTCTCCGTTCGTCGACGACCGGCTGCGTAAGAGGATGACCAAGGCGGCCGAGGACGCCGCCCGCCGCATCGGCTACCAGAGCCTCGGGACGTTCGAGTTCCTGGTCGACGGCCAGGGGAGATACTACTTCATGGAGGCCAACACCCGCATCCAGGTCGAACACCCGGTCACCGAGATGGCCTATGGCATAGACCTGGTCAAGGAGCAGATCCGGATCGCGGCCGGAGAAAGACTCTCCATCCGGGACGGTCTGGAGATAGGTGGCCACTGCCTAGAATGCCGGATCAACGCCGAGGACCCGGTCACCTTCAGCCCCAGTCCTGGGACCATCGACTTCCTGCTACTCCCGGGTGGTAACGGCATCCGGGTGGATTCTGCCGCCTACCAGGGCTGGCAAATCCCGCCCGACTATGATTCCCTTTTCGCCAAGATCGTCGCCCTGGCTCCCACCAGGCCCGAAGCCATCAAGAAGATGCAGACCGCCCTGGAGATGACGACAATAGTCGGGATCAAGACCAACCTCCCTCTCCATCTCTCTATTCTGGCCGATACCGATTTCGCCAGAGGCAGCTACGACACCCAGTTCATGGAGAGGTTCCAGCAGAAAAACGGCAATAATCAGAAGTGAGCGGTCGCCTCTTCGCCGCCGGTCACGACAGTGACCGTGAATCCCCCTGCGTTATCCCCTACGACAAGCTCATTGATCCCCAGGAAGAGTCGGCCTTTGGCCGGCATCGCCACGAGGCCCCCGCCGCCGACATGGAATAATTCGGCGGCCTCATCCAATCTCTCCTGGCCGGTATTCGGGTCCTTGATCACAGTGACGGCGATGACCACTTTCCCGATCAAAGCGCCCATCTTCCGGTCCGGGAGCGGCTGGTGAACGGTCCGCAGGTCATAGCCGTCGGGCCCGCAGTCGGCCTGCGGATTGCCCTTCTGAAGGGATATGCTCCCCTCGGCCTCAAAACTGATCTCTTGGCCCTGGAAGACGTCGATCCCCGCATCGGTCCAGGGGGAATTCCCCAGGACAACGACGGTCCTGGTCTCCTCTACGGAGGCAAGGAGTCCGGATACCAGCAGGACAACCAGGGCCAGTCGGCAGCTGTCTTTCAACCTTTCTCTCCCCCGGTCTGCTTTTGTTTGTCCAGGCCAAGGACGCGGATCATCGCCTGATGGATCAGGCCGTTTGAAGCCAGGGATTCAGGGGAGGTTATATCGAACTCTCCTCCCTCGAAATCGGACACCCGGCCGCCCGCTTCCCGGACGATCAGGGCGCCGGCCGCATGATCCCAGGGCTTGAGCTTCAATTCCCAGAACCCATCGAACCGGCCGCAGGCCACGTAGCAGAGGTCCATGGCGGCCGAGCCGCAGCGCCGGACGGCCTGCGCCCGGACCAGAAAATGGCTGAAATGAGCGATGTTGTTGACCGGGCTCTCCCGCAGGTCATAGGGGAATCCTGTGGCCAGGAGGCTCCTGTTCAGGTCATCCACGGAGGAGACCCGGACCCTCCGGCCGTTGAGCCAGGCCCCTTCCCCTTCCAGGGCTTCGAACATCTCGTCCCGCATCGGATCATAGACGATGCCGAGGACAACCTGGCCTTTATATTCCAGGGCTATAGAGACCGTGAACACCGGAAAGCGATGGGCGAAATTGGTCGTCCCGTCAAGCGGGTCGAAAACCCAACGAAACTCGCCCTGTTCTCTCCTATCCAATCCTTCCTCGGCCAGGAAGCCATGGCCGGGGAAGGCCGCGGACAGCCGGTTGAAGAT
>DAIPLF010000316.1:0-3354 GCA_036769375.1 Candidatus Aminicenantota bacterium
GGTCAATCGGCGTTGACAAGCGCCGGGAAGAGACGTTAACCCCAGTTCACTTTAAGCCGCGGGAGTCTCTTTAATTAATTGATAATGAATGAGATGCGAACAACGCTGAGGTTGGCCCGGCGTTTGCATTAAGGAGGAGCGAAAGGAGGTTATCATGACTCGCCTGACGGCGAAAGCCGTGCTCATCGGTCTCGTCCTCGGCCTCATCGTCCCTCTTCTCGTCTCCGCCCAGACGGCGGCGAAGACGGGCGACAAGGTCAACATCAACACAGCCTCGCTTGAGGAATTGCAAAAGCTGCCGCGGATCGGCCCGGAGATCGCCCAGCGGATCCTCGACTTCCGGAAGGAAAACGGGAGCTTCAAGAAGATCGAGGATATTTTGAAAGTCCGCGGGATCGGGGAGAAGGTCTATGGCCAGCTCAAGGACATGATCACCGTGGGCGCGGAAGCCGCGAGCAAGTGATGGAGTGAAGGGGGCCTCGGCCCCCTTCCGTCTTTCCTATGTCCCTTTTTCAGGCGCGCCGGCATAGCGGAGAAGATACGCCTTCATTTTCTCCAGGGCGCGGCCGCGGTGGCTGACGGCGTTTTTTACCCCCGGCCGAAGCTCTCCGAATGTCCGTCCGAACGGTCGGTAAAAAAAGATCGGGTCATAGCCAAAGCCGTTGCCCCCCTTTTTTTTCAGGGCGATGGTGCCCCAGACCTGGCCGCGGCACGTCTTGAGGACGCGTCCTCTCTGAGAAAGGACCAGCTGACAGACGAAACGGGCCCGACGGTCCGGCCAGGGAACGCCCTTCAGCAGCCGGAGCACCTTGCGGATGTTCTTTGCGTCGCTGGCCCCAGGGTCGGAATATCGTGCGGACCGGACTCCCGGGGCGCCGCGAAGACGCTTGACTTCCAGGCCGGAGTCCTCGGCCAAAGTCGGGTATTCGCTCAGCAGACTGTAGGCGAGGCTTTTCAGGCGGGCGTTCTCCAAGAAAGTCTTTCCGTTCTCTTCGACAGCGCCGCTCGCTCCGATATCCCTGAGAGACAGGAACCTCAGGGGAAGGCCTTTGAAGCAGCGCCGGATTTCCCGCAGTTTGCCCGGATTGGAAGTCGCCAGGACGATCTTTTTTCTACTCGATCTTGATCTCAAAGATATCGCCCATGTCGAGCAGGCTTTGGTTGAACTGGCGCTCCTTTTCTTCGGAGGAAGAGAAGGAAAGCGAAACCACCGAGACGTTCCTCTCCTTCTTCATATTAAGCTCGGCCAACTTAAGCCCGAGATGAAAGATCAGCTTTCTCAGGTTTACGAGGATATCCGGGCGGTCCTTGATCTTGAGACTGTAGTGGTAGAAGGTTTTCTTTAAATGGGCTTCCTCGATGCGGCGGAAGAGAACGAGAGCGGCGATGACCAGCACCGCAAAGAGGACGGCGACTATGTAGTATCCCGCCCCCACGACAAGGCCGAGTCCTGCCACGGTCCAGAGGGTTGAGGCCGTGGTCAAGCCATGGACCATTCCTTGCGATTGGATGATCGTGCCGGCCCCGATGAAGCCCATACCGGTGATGACGGCAGCCGCCACCCGGAGCGTTTCCCCTCCTGCGTTCTCCTTTCCGGCCAGGAGGAGCTCAGAGAGGATCATCATCATGGCCGCGCTGACGCTGATGAGGATGTGGGTTCTCAGCCCAGCCGGCTTTTGGCTGGCCTCTCTTTCCAGGCCGATGATGCCGCCGAGGGCGATCGCCAGCAGGAGTTTCAACGTGATGTCCAGCATGTTCATCGTCTTCCTCTTATTCCCCAGAGGGACGGGCAGTCCCTAATTTATCACAAGAAAACGCAAAGGGCAAAAAGGACGGCCAGCACGAGTGTCAGCAGGGCGATCAAAGGATTGCGGAGAAGGCTTTCCGGCTCTTCCATGACATCCCTCTCCTGCAAAGTTTTGCGGAAGAAGAGATAGAGATAGAAAAGGAGCAGCGGAAGGATGATGAGGAGACGGTGGAGCCGCATGGACAGGATGAAGACCAGAAAACTCGCCAGAAAGACCGCGGCACTGGCGGCCATCCCGAAGAGCAGCAGGTTCCGGGAGTACCTCTTATGGGAAAGCCTGTAGTCGGCGGCCTTGTCCTGGAGGAGCCGGAATTCGGACAGGCGCTTGGCCGTCATCAGGAAATTGCCGAAAGACCACCAGGCCAGGAGGAGACTCAAAGGCGGAAAATACTCCGGCGGCGCGAAAGCGTACCAGCCGATGAGGAACCGGATCGGGTTGTTGGCGGACTCGGAAATGGCATCGAGGAAAGGGATGTCCTTGGTCCGGAGCGGCTTGACGTTATAGATAAAGCCGGCGGCCAGGAGAGCGAGAAGGGAGAGGACGAAAGCGCGGTTGAAGAAGGCCACGGCCAAGGCCAGGGCGGCAGCAGTCATTCCGATGCCCAGCAGGATGAAGGGGGCTTTCTCGATCTCTCCTTGGATAAGGGGGCGGTGCCGCTTGGCGGGATGATGGACGTCGTAGGGCGCGTCGACGATCTCATTGACAATATAATTCGCCGTGGAGATCGCCCATGTCAGAAAGAAGGCTAAAGTGAGGATGAAGGCTGCCTCCCAGGAGCTCTGGGGCTGCAGGAAATCCCGGTGGAGGAAGAAAAAGGCGGCGCTTCCCAGGACGATCACGGCACTGCGAGGCCATCTCTCGAGACGCAGCGCGCGCAGGTAAGCCGTCACCCTCCGCTGTCCTTTATCGCGTAGACCTCAAATGAATCACGGAGGGCCAATTTTAGCGGAATTCTCTTCAAAAAAGAAGCCTGGTCCAGGTTCTTCAAGCAGGCCTGGAGGGCGGGCTTCCGGGAGAGGAGGTAATAGACGCTGAAGGTCCAGGCGTAACGGCGCTCGGCGATGACGGACAGCCCGGCCCGGCGGAGCAGCGCGTCGATCGATCTTCGGGAAAAAAAGGCCAGATGGGCGGGGCGCAGGTGCCACCATCTCCGGCCGGCCAGCCGGGCGGCCCGGCTGTGGATGTCCGGCGTGACCAGGACGAGTACGCCCGAGGGCCGAAGAGCGGCCCGGGCTTGGCTTACGGCTTCAAAGGGAAGGGGAGTATGCTCGATGAAGTCGACCATCGTTACGGCGGCATATCTCTCCTTCGGCAGTGAGGCGGTCTCCAGCGTTCCTTTGATGAGCCTGAGTCCGTACTTTTCGGCCGCTTCCTTTATCGCCCATGAGCTTGGCTCGATCCCGGCCGGCTCCCAGCCGCGGCGCCGGGCGAGGTCGAGCAGGATGCCCGTGGCGGCCCCGACATCAAAGATCCCGCCCTTTTCCGGAACGAGCTTTTCAAGGCGGCGCAGGATGCGCAGGAAGTTCCTGGAGCGGCCCGCGGCCTC
>DAIPLF010000021.1:0-12025 GCA_036769375.1 Candidatus Aminicenantota bacterium
TAAACCGGACACTCTGGCCTTCCTTGACCTTGCCGACATCGGCCTCGTCGACGTCGCATTCAACCTGCATCTTGGTCAGGTCATTGGCGATCTCGAAGATCTTAGGAGCCGTAAAGCTGGCCTGGACAGTCTGGCCCACATTCATATTCCTGGAGATGACGATGCCGTCGATGGGTGAACGGATGATGGCATAGCTGAGGTCGAGCTTGCTCTGCTCGAGCTGGGATGCCGCCTGTTCGAGACGCGCCTCGGCCGACTGGAGGTCGGTCTTGGAGCCGAGATAGTTGGCTTCGGCCGTGTCTTTCTCCTCGAAGGAGATCAGTTCTTTCTCGAAAAGACTTAGAGATCTATCATACTGCCTCTGCAGATTGGCCAATGTGACCTTGGCCTTCTCGAGGGACGCTTTGGAGCTCAAGTAGTTGGCCTCGCTCTGTTTCACCCGGCTTTCAAACGGCAGCAGGTCGAGCTCGGCCAGGATCTGTCCTTCCTTGACCTGTGAATTGTAATCGACAAAAATCCTGGCGATCTTCCCCGAAACCTGGCTTCCGACTTCGACCTTGGTGATCGGGTTGACCGTCCCCGAGGTCGTGACCACGGCTTCGATGTCCCCCTTGGCCAGTTTCTCGGTCCGGTATTTGGGCACGCCATTCTTGTTGTTCCTGAGCATCGTCCAGCCGAGGATGGCCCCGGCCACGACGACCAAGATGATGATCCCGATTATGGCCTTTTTTTTCATTGACGTTCTCCTTCAGGCTTGTCCGGAGAGGCTTTTCTCTCGTTTCTATTGCCTTCTTGTTCAGATTCTTTATTTCTTTGCTCACCGTGCTTGGCGATGATGGCCTCCATTTTTTGCTTCTGCTCCGGGGTGAGCAGAGCATCGATCTGGGTCTGGATCTCGGAGCGGAGAGCAGCCAGCCGATTGTGCATCTCCGTGTACAGCTCTTTGAACTTGACATCGTTGCTCTCAAAGATCCGCTGGATGCCCTCCTTTTGAGCAGGGGAGAGGCCGAGGTCCCGGGCCATTTCCTCAAGGTCGGGGGGATGGGCCGAACCTCTCTGAACCCGGGTATGATGCCGCGGGTGCAGAATCGTCCGCTCGGCGAAAATGCCTCCCAAGACTCCGGCCGCAAAGGCGACAAGGAGCGAGAGGACGATCCATAATCGATATCTATTGTTCATGGCCGGTATCTCCTCGAGACATCCCCTTCCCCGACAGAGGCGAAGATCAACATCATGTTCTTGTCCTCGGCCTTCTTCAGGTCCAAGATGCTGGCCGCCTCGTCCAGGGGATTCTCATTCTGAAGCAGAAATCTCTCCGTCTGGCTGAGCTCCCGGGGGTCCTGAGTCTGGAACAGCAGGATCCCGGCTCCGAAGAAGAGGAAGGCGGCGAGGGAAAAGGCGACCGCCCGATGGGCCCACTTCACCCAGAGGAAGGCGGGCGCAGATTTCTCTTTTTCTGCGATCTTGGCCAGAAGCCGCTCCTTGAAATAAGGCAGCGGCTCCGGTGCCGTCCGCGGCCCGATATGCCCGAAGATCATCCGGAATTCCGCGTCTTTCGCCCGGCAGGAGGGGCAATGCTCGAGATGGGCCTGGAGCCGGTTCTTCTCTTCAGGAGCGATCCTCCCGTCCAGGGACCTAAGGAGAAAAAGCTCCGCCTTTTTACAGGTCATATTCTCCTCCTTGACGGCCCAGACGGCCGGCTAGCTTGTCTCGCAGCTTCCGCCGCGCGCGGTGCAGCCGCGAATCCACGGTCCCCGGAGAGAGCTTCAAGATCCCCGAGATCTCCTCATAGGAAAGCCCCTCGATATCCCGGAGGGTCAGGACCACCCTATGCTTTTCCGGGAGGCGCGCCAGGGCTTCCTGGATGATGCGCCGACGTCCTTCCTCGACCCGCGTCTCTTCCGGGTTTCTGTTTTCAGCGGTCAAGGGTTGCTCACCCACGTCCTCTAGGGATACCTCTCTCTGGCGCCCCTTATTCTTTCGCAAAAAGTCCTTGGCATGATTCACGGCGATCCGGTAGAGCCAGGTCCCGAACGCGGACTCCGCCTTGAATTTCGGCAGGGAAAAATAGGCCTTGATGAAAACCTCCTGGGCCAGGTCATCGGCGACCGTCCTGTCCCGCGTGAATCCATAGGCTAGACTGAACACTTTCCCTTTATACCTTTCCACCAAGACTCCGAAGGCCTCGCCGTCTCCTGCTTGAGACCGCCGGATGAGCTCTTTCTCGTCCATTCGTAATCAATTCTCAATGGCCTCCGTACAACCTTTAGACGGAGGCCCCGGACAAATCTTCCCTATTCTTTATTTGAAACGGATATCCCCGGCGAAGGTTTCAAAGGAGAAAAGAGGTTCCTTCACCGGAGGCGGAGGGGAGCCGGGTTAGGGCTATTTCTTCGTCGCCTTCCAGTTCACGGAGCCGCGCGGGGTTTCGGCGGTGCCGGACATGGTGCTTCCGTCGACCGTCCCGCTGTACTTGATGGTGAACTCGTCCCCCTCCGGCCCGGTCCTGGTGACCGACCATTGGACGGCGTTTCCCTTGATCGTGCCCTCGCCGGTCGTATCTCTTCCCCGGGGGCCGGTCATGGTCACCGTGAGCTTTTCCCCGTCCTGGACGAACTTGGCGGCCGAGGTCATCTCGCCGCGCGGGCTTTGAATGATCAACTCCCACTCACCGCTGACGTCTGCGGTTTGAGCACTGGCTAAAAGAACAAAGGAAAGCCAGGCGAACAAAGCCAAGACAATCCGACTTCTCTTGTTCATATCGATCTCCTTTTACAGCTTAGTATATTATACACCAACGGGTGGCGCGATTAAACCCGGTCAGGCCGGGGGGCGCTTTTGACGCCGCATCGATCCCCGGGCCCGGCTGTAATCGTCCGGACCGTCTATGTCCTTGAGGACCCCCGGGCTCGAGACTCGAACCTCAAGGATATCCTCCGGATGCTTCTTTAGAAGTCCGCGCAGCCCGACCTCAGGGGAAAGAGCATCGATCTGGCGGCGATATTTCAGGTCGATGAGCAGAGGATGACCCCGCTTTCCCCGGTAAACCGGGAGGACAATCCCCTTTTTCTCCCGGCCATAGGCTTCTATTATCGAGTCGATAACCGAGGAGCGGATATCCGGCTGGTCGGCCAGGATGAACACCGCCGCCCGGGCAGAGGCAGGCAGGGCCGAAAGCCCGCGGCGGACGGAAGAGAACATCCCGTCCTTATACCCGGTATTGACCACTCTTTTGACATCAAACCCGGTGATCTTTTCTTCGATCTCTCGCCGGTTCGCCCCCAGGACGACGACGGTCCCGTCGGCCCGGGACGAGACGGCACTCCGGACGACCGTCCCGATGATCGTTTCGTCGCCGTAGGGAAGAACGAGCTTCGGCCGTCCCATCCTCCGGGACTCTCCTGCGGCCAAGATGACCGCCCAGATCACAGGCCCTCCCCGGCTTTGGCTTCTCGGATCCGGGATCTGACCTGAATGAGCTCGGCGGCGATGCTGACGGCGATCTCTTCGACTGTCCTCGACCCGATCTTCAGGCCGATGGGAGTGTGGACGCGGTCCCACTCCTGGGAAGAGGCCCAGCCTTCCCGGAGGAATCGCTCCCGCATCAGGGCGACCTTGTTCCGGCTCCCGACCATGCCTAGGTACGCGGCGGGAGAGCGGATACAGGCCCGCAGGGCTTCGGCGTCATGGCTGTGGCCGCGGGTGACGATGACAATATAGGTATCGGCCGAGATAGGGAATTCCCGAACTGCCCTCTCAATCTCGCCGACGACCAAAGCAGTCCCCTCTTGAAACCTCTCTCGGCAGGCGAACTCGGCACGGTCATCGATGACTGTGACTTCGAAGTCGAGCCAAGCCGCCTGGCGGGCGAGGGCCCGGCCGATATGCCCCGCGCCTAAAATCAGGAGCCGGGGAGGGGGAGCAATCGGCTGCAGGAAGGTAATGGCCTGTCCGCTTCTTGGGTGTATGCCTTGTTCCTGAAGAACCACCGGCTTCCCCTGCCGCTTAGCCTGGGCAAGCTCCCGGGTGAAACGGCGAAAGGACGACTCGGCATCGAGGTCTGGCGTCAAGTCATCGAGCCAAGCGCGCTCGACCTCGGCCTGGTCCTCGTCCCGCCGGAGAATCCGGGTCGCCAGGACCCCGCCCCGGCGGTCTTGAAGGGCGTCCGCAAGACGGCGCCAGGTCTCCCTCTTCTTACCCGGTGAGCCGTCGACCAGGATCCAGACAAACCCCCCGCATATTGGAGCTCCGGCAGCTGCGTCTTCGCCCTGGAGGTCGAACCGATAAAAAAGGGAATCCCCTGTTTTCAAGCACAGACTGGCCTTCATCCCGGCGCCGGCTTCCAGAACCCCCCCGCCCAACGTCCCCAGCAGGAGTCCCCTCTCGCCGAAGAGGGCCGACGCTCCCGGGACCTGGGGTGTGGCCCCCTCGGCATCGACGATGGTCGCCAGGACGACAGGCTCCTGTCGTTCCAGCCGGCGAAAAACCTCCGGATAGACCTCCATTTCGTTCATCGTACCGGCCTCGCGCAATCCGATCGAGCCCCTATTTTCCTACCACAAGCCAACTCGGAAGGGAAGACCCCTAGTGTCCCGTCTCATAAATTCCTTGCCAAAGTCCTCTGTTTGGACGGGACACTTCCAGGGGGGAGTCAAACTCCCCCCTCGGCGCTTCGCTGACCCCCTGAGGGGAACGACGCCGTCCCCCTCAAACTCCCCCGCGGTGGCGCGTCTTCCGCTGATTATGACATAGCCAAGTTATTTGTGGGACGCGCCACTAGGATATCTTTTTATAGCTGACGGACAGGCCGCCGCGGCTTTCGGCCAGGATCTTGGTTTCGAATTGGGGAAGGCTTTTCATGTATTCAAAAAAGTCACCCGTCCCGCCGTACCCGCCCCAGCCGCCTCGCCGCTCATAGACATTGTGGGCGGCGATGCAGCCTCCGGCCATGAGCTTAGGGATCACGGCTTCGGCATAATTCTTATACCATTCTTTATCCGCGTCGATGAAAACAAAGTCATAGGGCCCCGCCAGCTCAGGGACGAGCTCATGGGCATCGGCCAGCTTGGCCTCGATATAATCGCTCAGCCCGGCCTCCCGGAAATTCGCCAGCGCCTCTTCATGGCGGCTTTGATCGATCTCGATGGTCGTGAGTCTTCCTTCGGTCTTGCTCAAGGCCCAGGCGATATAGATCCCGGACCTCCCCGTAGATGTGCCGATCTCCAGAGCTTTCTTGTATTTGTTCCGGAGGATGATATCGTAAAGCAGCTCCCCGTCCGTCTCGGGCACGTTCATGTCCCGCCAGCGATAATCCGTTCTGTCAAGGAACGCCCGCACCTGCTCATCGAGGCGGCAACTTCTATCGACCGTCTGAGGAGGGGAAGCCAGACTGGGCAGAAGAAGGGCCAAAAGCGAAATGAGAACAACGGCTATGTCAGTCTTGGATATCATCACCTTTCCATGATAGTCCATTTCCGCGGACTTCTCCACCGGCCCATAGGCTTAGACACTTCTGACGGACTTCCGGCAGCCCGCTTCGGCCAGGGTGGTAAAAACCACCGAAAGGAGGCGGACGACAATGTCCTCGTACCCTCCGAATCCGCCGAGGACCCGGACCGCAACATCACCATCAGTTTGAGGCGTCAGGCGGCCATCAAACCGGACTCCGGTACAGGGACCTGTTTTCAGACAAAATTGTCGCCTCACTGACATTATTGTCGGGGGATGGACCCGAAAAAAAGCCATAATCAATTGATAATAAATGAGTTATGGATTGGCACAGGACTTGCTTTTGCTGTGGTCTCGACATCATAATGAAAGGAGGCTCGACATGAGCACGAAAAAAGCGCTCGCCCTCACCGGGCTGCTCCTCATCCTGGGAGCGGGATTGGCCCTGGCCCAAGAGCAAAAGCAGGTCCAAGTCGCCGAAAAGTCCAGGAACAAGGCCCAAGCCAAGTTCCAAGATTTGACCAGGAACCGGATCCGGTTTCAAGACCAGAACGGCGATGGCATCAACGACTTTCAGCGAGACCACGACAACGACGGCATCCCCAATTGCCAGGATCCGGACTGGACCCCTCCGCAGGATGGGACCGGGTACCAGAACCGGAACGGCCAGGGTGGATCCCAGGCCGAGGTTGGCAGCCAGAGGGCTTTCAGGGCCGGCCAGGCCTGGTCGAAATCTTCTTTTCGCCGCGTCCAGAAAGGATTGGGCGGCGGAGTATGCGACGGAACGGGCCCTAAGGGAACGAGCCAGCGCAAAGGCAGGAGCTGAATGATCAAAGGGGAGAAGGGGGCTCGGCCCCCTTTCTCCCTCTTTTTGAAGGTAAAAATGAAAAAATGGACGCTGGCCGCTCTTCTCATCGCCGTTTTGAGCGTCGGAGCCGGAGCGGACACCCTGACCCTGGGCTTTTTCCAGAGCTCGACCGATAATCTCTTCCAGACCAGATTCCCGGAAAAGGACCAGCTTTCGAACTTGTCCTTCTCTTTTGACAAGGGCCTGTCCCCTTTGTCTTTCTTCACCCAGGGGACATATTCCTATCTGTACAGGAACTCGAGCATGAGCACTTATGCTCAAGAGGTCGGTCTGGACACCATCCGCTCGCTCAGCCAAAAAACGGCGCTTTATGCGGCCCTCAAGGCGGCGGGGACGATCTACCGGGACGTTTACGAGGACTACAACTTCCTCTCCCTCGGACTCGCGGCCGCGGCCAAGTCGTACTTGAGTGAAAGCTCGATCCTCAAGCTGAACTACAACCTGGATTACAGAGACTACCGCCTGTCCATTTTTGATGCCTTGAGTCATTATGCGTCCGCTTCCTTGGACCGGTACTTCGAAACAAAAACAACCCTGAGAGCCGACCTCAACTGGGGATTTAAAACCTTCTTCCACCCCTACGCGGCTGAGCCGCTCCCGGCCGAGGAGCCGGGCTATGCTCAGGGCGGCGGAAATGAAATGGGCGGCAGCCACGGAATGGGCGGCGGCACCGTGGAGCGTAAAGGAAGCTTCGCCCGTCAAGGCTCTGCCACCCAGAGCGAGAGCATCCAGATCCTCTCCCTCTCCGGGCTCGTCGCCCAGGGCCTCGGAGGCCGGGTGGGAGTGAGGCTTTCTGCGACCCGACAATGGACGCTCTCAGGGGAGAACCCGTTCGCATCGATCGAGGAATTCTACCTGATCGAGAATCCTTCCTACGATGTCTTCTCCTGGAACGGCTATGTGCTCTCCGGCCAGATGACAGTCGAGATTCCCTGGGACATGCAGCTCAAGTTCAGCTATACTAGGTCGGGGAAGGATTTTCCGGGGATCGAGGCCCTGGACATGGAGGGAGCCTCGCTCGGAACAATGAGACATGACACGAGGGATCAGGCGGATGTCCGTCTGGAAAAGAACTTCAGCACTTTATCCCTGTATCTCAATTATTCTTACGTGCACAACCGCTCCAACGACCTCTTGTACGACTGGGGAGGGCATTTCTTGATGGCAGGGATCGAGTGGAACCTCAACTGGGGAGCCAAGAAATGAAGATGGCGAGAGTTCTGCGGATCCTGGCCTGCCTGATCGCGGCCGGGACGGCTTTTGCGGGCCAGGCGTCCGAGCGGCAGTCCGCCCCGTTCTACAATGTCGATACCGAAAGGCAGATCGAGGGGACCATCCGCGAGCTCGTCTTTGAGCCCCGCTATGAAGACAAGGCTCCATTCCTCATCCTCGTCATCGAGGAGAAGAAGTCCGGCGAAATCTACCGGGCCGAGATCAGTCCGGCCTGGTTCTTCGACTACGACCTCCACAAGGGAGAAGACGTCCGGATCGTTGGGTCGTCTTATTCCAAGGGTGAGACCCGGTATATCATCGCCCGGCGGCTCCAGTGCGGCGGAGAGACCTTCTTCCTCCGCGACAGCCGGGGCTTCCCCAGCTGGAGAGGCGGACAGAGACAGATGAAAAAACAGGGACAGCACAGGGGCCGGGGGATTTGAGAGGGAGGGGCCTTCTTCTTTTCTTCTTCTTTCCGTTCATCGGCGTGCTCATCATCTTCTTCATCTTTTCCAGCCTCAACCGGTCGTTCGTCCAGGACAAAACGGAATCCCTGGTCCGGGAGCAGTTGGTCGCGACCGCCGAGATCTTCAAGGTCAACCTGGCTCACCTCCTGGAGGAGGGATACCAGCCCGAGGACATACTGGGAATGTACGAAGGCGAAAAGAACATCTACTACTTCGCCATTCTGGACGGGAAGAAGAACATTCTCGCCTGGAGCTCGCGCTATGAGGGCTATCTCCCCTTCTCGTCCCGGGATGCCGCGAGGACAGCGCCTTGGATCCTATCCTCCCCGGTCGGGAAAATCTTCAACCATCTTTCCCCGTTCAACGGAAGAGACGGGGAGGGCTATTCCCTCTACCTGGGCTACTCCCTCGGCAGTCTGGAAGAGATGACCGCCCGGTCTAACCGGGATTCACGACTTATGTTCTCGCTTCTGGTGGCCGTCGGGATCGTCTTTTTTCTGGGGATCTTCGAGCTCCAAAAAAGATACTTACTCAAGACAGAAGAGGCTGAGGAGGCTCATAAAGAGAAGGAGCGATTCCGGGAGATATCCGCCTTCACATCGGCCGTAGCCCACGAGATCAAGAATCCCCTCAACAGTCTCTCTCTCCTCTTCGAGCTTCTCCAAGGGAATGCCTCTCCCGAAGTCAGGGAAAACGCGGCTCTGGGCAAATCGCAAGTCCAGAAGATCGGCCGGATCATAGACCGCTTCTCCGACTCTCTCAAACCGCTGCGCCTGAACAGGGAGAGAACGGCGCTCAAGGACGTCGTGACCGCCGCCCGCGAAGCCCTGGCCCAGGAATCCCCCAGGCCCGACCTGGAATGGCGCTACTCCGAGGCTCATCCTGTCTTCCTGAACGCCGATAAAAACCTCCTGACCCAAGGCTTCTTTAACCTGTTCCGCAATGCCCACGAAGCCATGGAAAAGGGGACTCTGTCGGTCGAGGTGGAAACGAAGCGCAATAAGATATTCATTCGCGTCGCCGACACGGGCGCAGGAATCCAGCCGGACCGGCTGCCCCAGGTTTTCGACCCTTTCTTCACAACGAAGGATGCGGGCATGGGCATAGGGCTCTACCTGGCCCGGAAGATCATCGAGGCCCACGGAGGCAGGATCGAGGCGGACAGCCGGCCGGGACGGGGCACGACCTTCACTATCCAACTGCCGGGAGGCCGCCATGAATAAACCCCTGGTCCTCGTGATCGAGGACGATCCCCTCCAGAGGCGTCTGATCCGGCAAAACCTGGAAAAAGACGGTTTCACGGTGTTCGAGGCCTCGACCGGAAAAGAAGCCCTCGAGGTCGTCCGAACCTACCCGATCGACCTGGCCGTTGTCGACTATCGGCTCGACAAAGAGACCGGGACCGATGTCATCGAGCGGATGCTCAAGGAGAACCCCCTCCTCACAGCCGTGGTCGTGACCGCCTTCGCCAACATAGAGAACGCAGTCGAAGCCATGCGCAAGGGCGCCTACGACTACGTCGTCAAGCCGATCGACTTCCAAGCCTTCCGTTTGTCTATCGAGCGGGCCCTAGAACGGCAGAGCCTGCGCCGGGAGGTGTCCGCACTGCGCTCCTCCCTCGAGGAAAAATTCAGCCCCAAGAACCTGGTCCTGGCTTCGCCCCGGATGGAGGAGGTCGTCCAGCTCATCGCCAAGGCGGCCAAGAGCGACGCTACGGTCCTGATTTCGGGAGAGACAGGCACCGGCAAGGACCTGGTCGCCAGGAGCATCCACCACGCCTCGCGCAGGAAGGACGGCCCGTATCTCGCCCTGAATATCCCGTCCCTTCCCGAGACGCTCATCGAGAGCGAGCTCTTCGGCGCAGAGAAAGGCTCCTACACCGGCGCCCACGAACGGAAGATCGGCAAGTTCGAGGCCGCATCGGGCGGGACGCTGCTCCTGGATGAGATCGGGGACCTCCCGCTCTCCCTCCAGGTCAAGCTCCTGCGCGTCCTTCAGGACGGCGAGTTCTTCCGGCTCGGCTCCCCCAAACCCCTGCGCACGGATGCGCGTGTGATCGCGGCCACGAACCGGGACCTCGCAGGACTCCTCCAGGAGGGGAGATTCCGGCCCGACCTCTATTACCGTTTGAACGTCATCCCCATCACCGTTCCGCCGCTTCGCCAGCGGAAAGAAGACATCCCGCCCCTCGTCGATTTTTTCATCAAGAAGTACTCCTCCCGGGAAGGGAAAAAGATCACGGGCATCACCCGCGAGGCCATGGAAGCCCTGCATCATTACCCTTTTCCCGGGAACGTCCGCGAGCTCGAGAACATCATCGAGCGGGCGGCGGTCCTCGGCGAAGGAGAGTTCCTCACTCTCGCCGACCTTCCTGTCTTCCTGAAGGAAAAGCGGGAGGACGACCTGGCGACGGAAAGCCTTTCGCTCAGCGAGAGGGTGAAGCGCCTTGAGGTCCGCGAGATCAAGCGGGCCCTGCTCGAGGCGGGCGGCGTCAAGAGCCGGGCCGCCCGCGCCCTCGGCATCAGCGAGCGGATCCTCAGTTATAAGATCAAAGTCTACGGCCTGTCTTCTTGAACGCCGCGGGCAGCGGGGGGCACGTCCTAAAAACTACTATTGCTATAAATTCTATAAATTTAGTAAAATAGCGGTTCATGAACAAGGAGGTCCCGATGACAAAGAACGCGATTCCCCTGAAGCGGCGGTCGTTCCTGAAGTGGAGTGCTGCAGGATTGGCAGGCGCGGCGGTCAGCCCCCTTTCAGCGGGCCAGCCGGGAGACTTCCCGGCCGCAGCTCCGGCGGCGCAGAAGAAAGAGGTGATCGTGCGGACTCTCGGCCGCACCGGCCTCAAGCTCCCGGTCGTCAGCCTGGGGGTCATGAACTCCAACAATACCGACCTCATCCGGGCGGCCCTGGACAGAGGCATCGTCATGCTCGACACGGCCCACGGCTACCAGAGGGGAACGAATGAAGTCGTCATCGGCGAGGTCATCAAAGGCCGGCCGAGGGATTCTTTCATTATCGCCACCAAAGTCCCCGCCCCCGGCCGCGACCGGAGGACCGGAGCGATCTCGGCTGATGCCGAGGCGGGGCCTTTCTTGGAGATGTTCGCCACCAGCTTAAAAAGGCTGGGCCTCGAGTACGTGGACATCCTCTACCAGCACAATGTCCTGGCTAGGGACCAGGCGCTCTTCGAGCCCGTCCTCAATGCTCTTCAGAAGATAAAGAAGGAGGGGAGGGCCCGCTTTATCGGCGTCACCACCCACGGCAATGAGCCCGAGGTCATCCGGGCCGCTATCGAAGCCAAGGTCCACGATGTCGTGCTGACGGCCTACAACTTCCGCCAGGACCACCGGGACGAAGTCCGCAAGGCCATCGCCGAGGCCGCAGGCGCCGGGATCGGAATCGTCGCCATGAAAACCCTGGCCGGCGCCTACTGGGACAAAGAGAAGCAGGAGCCGATCAACACGAAGGCTGCCTTGAAGTGGGCTCTTAACGAAACCAATGTAACAACCGCCATACCCGGCATGACCACTTTCGCCCAGCTTGAGGAGGACCTGGCGGTGATGACCGACCTGACTTTGACGGAGCAGGAACTCAGCGACCTGAAGATGGAAATCCACGGCGGCCTCTACTGTCAGCATTGCCGTCAGTGCCTGCCCGGCTGCCGCCAAGGGCTGCCCGTGCCGGACCTCATGCGCAGCTACATGTACGCCTATGGCTACAGGAATCCGGCCCTGGCCCGGGATCTTCTCGAGGAATTGGCTGTCCCCTCCGGCTCCTGCCGGGGCTGCAATACCTGCACGGTCAAGTGCGCCAAGGGCTTCGACGTCGCCGGACGGATTAAAGACATCGTCCGCCTCGCGGACGTCCCCGCCGACTTCCTCGCTTGATCTCAAAGGAAAGAGGGAGTGGCCGAAGCGCTTCTCGATAGCAATTATTTTTCTTGATCGATAAGAAGGCGAGGGGTTGCGGCTTAGAAACCCGTATGAGGAGTGAGCGGGCACGGTTTCTCGACCGAAGGGAGAGAAGA
>DAIPLF010000317.1:0-3335 GCA_036769375.1 Candidatus Aminicenantota bacterium
CCCGTGGAATGGTGGGATGCCCACTGGATCCGCGACAACGTCGAGCTCAAGACGAAATGATGAACCCTCGCGCTCGAGGCTAAGAGGCGGCCACCTTCCGCCGATAGCGCCCGCGCGTTTCCGAGATCCGCCTCAGGCGCTTGTCGCTGTCCTTGCGCCGCGTGACCGCGATGACGACCACCTCGTCGCCTCGGATCCGGTAATAGGCCCGGAAGTCGCCGCTCCGCAGCCGGTACAAGGGGGGTTCGAAGCCCGAGAGCTTCTTGATCCGCGGTTTCCCTATCGGGATCGGCCGCGTTTCGAGATAGGCCTGGATATCTTTGATGAGCGGGATGGCCGCGGCCGCGTCGAAGCTTTCGACATCCCGGACCGCGGCGGGACCGAAGACGACCCTAAGCCGCTTTTCTCGCACGGCGCGTCTCGAGCTTCCTGACGAGCTCGTCGGCCTCGATCCCGCCGACGCTCAGATATTCAGCATAGGCCGCCTCGATCTTGGACCGGAAGCCGGGATCGTTCTCGACGAGATAATCGGCCAGGTCATCCTCGTCGACATGATGCAGGACCGCGGCGGGCTTGCCGTAGGCCGTGATGATGATGTCGCCTTTCTCGGCCTCCTTGAGGAGGTCCATGGTCTTTTGCTTGAGCTCTTTGACGCCTGCATATCGCATGAGAGATCTCCTTATTAATGTTATACTATAGTATAACTTTTTGGGCGCTTTTCAAAGCCTTTCAATGGCCCCGTTAAAAAGGACTCGAATTCCTTGATAGCGTTCATGGCCTGGATCTCCGTACCGAATCCTCGACGTTGCGTATGGATGAGATAATAGGGTTGCACGGGTCTCCGCTTGACCAGCAGCAGGTCTAACAGTCTGAACGTCGAGTCCCATCCGCCCGTCCACAATAAACGGACGGATTCTCATCCCGCGCGAGGTCGCCCATTCTATCTTTCTATCTCTTGCTCGAGGCGGAAAGGGATCCTTCGTGAAGAGGCGTTCGCCAACCATGACATGAGACCGAGATATTAGGCCAGCTGCGTCGCTGATGTCAACAGAGGTCGGCATTCACAGCGATTCTTCCCGGACCCGCCGAGACCGATTGCACACTGGTCGCCCAAAACCTGATGCTCGCGGCCCGCGGCCTCGACCTGGGCGCGTGCTGGATGGGCTTCGTGAGAACGTACCTCGAAACGGACGAAGGCAAGAAGCGTTTCGCCATCCCGGAGGACCACCGGGTCGTGGGCCCCGGCCATAAGCCGTTTCGGATTCTACCGGACGCCGATGCTGTGGTTATTTTACGGCGCGCTTGACCGCGCGCTTCAGATCCTTGACCGCGCCCTTGGCCCGGCCCTTGAGCTCATCCCTCTCACCCTCCCGCTTGAGCTTCTTGTTGCCGGTCAAATCCCCTACCGCTTGCTTGATCTTGCCCTTGCTCTTGTCGATCATCTCTCCCATTTTTGCCTCCTGTTGTCGATATGGCCTGAACGGATACGAATGAGCTGCAGAGATTCAGTCCCTGCGGTTTGTTTGCACACGTGGTCGTGAGGAGACCCTGGTCCTGCGGACGGTTCAGGCACCGGGCGTTCCGGCTCCCATCTCCTTCCGGTGCGACATCCGGATATCCTCGAATCCCTTCTTCAGCTCGCCCTTGAGTTCGGCGGCTTCGTCGGACGTGATCTTCTTGGCCTCCACGAAGCCATGAACGACGCTGCCGACGACCTGAGCATAGGTCTCCTTGGTGATATCCTTCAAGCGGGACAGCTCCTCCGAGATCCGGTCGGAGATCTCCTCGTAGTGCTTCTTGATGTTCTCGCGCGTTTCCTTCCCGGAACGGGGGGCGACGAGAAGCCCGGCGATCAAACCCAATAGGGCCCCGCGCAAAAAGCCCGATGTCTTCATTCTAGCCTCCTTGATTCCTCACGAACGTTCCCGCCTGCGCCTATCGGGGCGCATCACTGCCGGCTTCGATCCGGCCCACCTCTTGAACATAGCAATCTTCGTGCCACTTCGGACCTGACCGGCGCACTCCCCCAAAGGCTTGGCACGGGGATTGCATATGTCATAAGAGCGGATCCGAAGTTCGGGCCGAATCGTCTCAAAAGGAGTCTGGACATGGACGCAAAGATCATCGCGGCCGTGGAGCTGCTCAATGCTGCGGCCAAGGAAAAAAAGGAAGACATGCAGGATTTCGTCTCGGAGAAGTATTCCCACCTCAAGAAGAGCCTGGTGACGGGCCCGACGAACTTTGTCAAGGAGAACCCCTGGTGGGTGGCCGGAGGGCTGGCCCTGGCTATCTTGACCGCGGCGGGCATCCTCTACGCCGTCAACCGAAGAAATTCCCACCGAGAGGGGGAGGTTCCGGACGAGAGTCTGAAATCTCCGGCAACCGGGGATTGAACGGCAGCACACAGTCCCGGCGGCTGATCTTCGCCCAGCGGCGTGATCTTTCTTCACAGGCAGGAATGCTTCCTGCCGTAAAGGACAGATGTCCAGCGGCGCGATAATGTCCGATCAGCGGAATTCTTTGAAAATATCGGCCACCCATCTCGCCGGACGAGACGCGAAACCTAGATTTCATCCCAATATTCAGTTATTTGCATGATTAGAATCAGCGCATTGCGGAAAAAGAACCTGTCCGACGGCCCGGAACCTTCGGAACTGTGGTATAATGGTTTGGTTCATAAGCAAAGGGAAACCTCAGCTATTAACACCTGAATGACTAAAGGAAGGGGCCAGAGGCCCTGATCGGTCAATTTCTCCTCTCCTTTACGGCGTTCAAATCTTTAAGTAACGGGAAGGCTCGGGAGAGTCTTTCCATCGTCGAAAGGAGACGAGAATGAATATCTATGTTGGTAACCTACCCAACTCCGTCAACGAGGGCGACCTGAGAGAAGTCTTCCAGGCGTTCGGTGAAGTGTCGACGGCCGCCGTCATCAAGGACAAGTTCAGCGGGGAATCCCGCGGGTTCGGCTTCGTTGAGATGCCGAACAAGGACGAGGCCGAAAAGGCCATTTCCCTGACCAACGGCAAGGACCTGAAGGGCCGCACGGCCAAGGTCAACGAAGCCAAGCCCCGCACGGACTCGAGGTCCGGCGGCGGTTTCGGCGGCAACCGGCGCTACTAAGACTCCCGGAAAGCCGGGGGCCCCAAGCACGGCAACCCAAGGGGAGCGGCCATCCCGGCCGCTCCCCTTTTTTTTTATCCGCAGGGAGGCCTGGACAGCTCATTACCGGCCCCTCAAGGCGTCGTTTCTAATAGCCGACCGGGTGGTTCAGGAACTCAGCCGGGGGCCGGCTCGAGCTTGATGGGATCGTTGAGGTCGACCTCCGCGACGCCGGT
>DAIPLF010000318.1:0-3335 GCA_036769375.1 Candidatus Aminicenantota bacterium
CCCAAGAAGGTTTGCTCTTTGGGGATCCCGACCCGGGAAAGGATGTCCTGGCACAAGGCAACTCCTTCGTCGAGCCTCACTCGGTCTTCAGGATACAAGATTTTTCGAACCCCTTGGGAGGACATGCTCCCCTCCGGGCGATCGGCCAGCTTGATCATGAGACTCACAATATCCCTGGCTGGGAAGGACCAGCGCCTGTTGAAAAAAAAGCTCAGGAAATCGAAGTAGGGGGAAATGATGAAGCCGTCCTTTTCGATTAGGAAAGGCATCTGTATCTCGCTGTCCAAACCGGAATTATTCAGGACTGCGGCCACACAGAGCACCGGGTCCACAAAAAGCCGCGGCTGGCAGGCGATCCCCGATCTTTCCAGGATCACAGGGGTGCCCAACCCGCCGGCGGCCAGGATGATCAGGTCCGCGGCCAAGGTCTTTTTCCTCAGGCCGAGTTTGACTTCGACGGCTTTCGCCCTTCCCTTCTCGATGATCACCCGGGTCACGTATCCGTTGCTGATGAGGCCAGCCCCCTTGACCAAGGCCGAATCCAGGTACCGCCGGCTGTCCCATTTGATTCCGGCGGGGCACCCCAGGACGCAGCGGCCGCAGTGCCGGCAGTGCGCATAATCACCCATCTTCGGGGTCGGCCGCGGAGAGAGTCCTAGGTCGCGGCAGATATTGAACAGGCGCCGGGTAAAGGGCCGCCATTTTCCCTCATGACCGGTGGTGATCGGGATCTCCCGCCTGATCGCCTCGAACTCTTCGTCCAGGTTGATCCCCAGGTTCTTGAGGTCTTCGTCCAGCCGCAGGGCGTTTCCCGTCGAGATCGTAGTCGTCCCTCCGTGCCCTTGGCCCCGCACCAAGACCATTTCTTTTGTCTTGAGGATCCGCATGGCGGGGAAAAGCAAGCTGATCTCCCGGACATCAAAAAAGAACCCAGACTTCTTCCACTTCGCCACCGCCGAAAGACCTCGGGAAAATGGCCGGAACTCGCGCCCCGCCTCCACGACCGTCACCTGGAACGCGCCTTGAAGCTCGCTGGCTACGGTCGCGCCGCCGGCGCCGCTTCCTACCACGATCGCTTTTTTCACCGCGGTTATTCCTCAAAGATAAGGCGGGCCCGGCAACAATCGTGCCCCTCGGTGATCCTCTGGCTGAACTCAAGTCTTCCGCCCCCTGATATTCCGGCGGCGGCGCCCGCATCCAGAGAGGAGATCAGGCGGCAGACGGGGCCTGTGTAGAAACGGCTGAAGGCACATTCGCTGATCCTTATGGCGCCGTCGGGACGGCCGTCAGAGGTTATCCCAAGAATCTTGTACAGCACCCGGCTCATGGACAGGACGTCGTCTCGAGAGCGAAGGTGAAACTTCCGGCGCAGTGCCGCACCCAGTTCCGAAGCGTTCTCGAAGAGCCGGCGCTCAACGGCGCTCTGGTCGCGGTTCTCCGCCCAAAGTCTCTCGGCCTCTTCTCTCGTGAAAAGAGCGTAAGTTTCGAGCAGGTTTCGGGTCGAAAGACCTCGGGTCGATGGCGCCTCGACCCCGAAAGCCCGGGCCGTGGCCGAGATGAGACTGCAGAGCACCTTTCTTCTGAACAGGGCCGGCGCGTGGAAATCCAGAATCGTCAAGGCGAGATTCATCGGCTTCCGCGTCTCCGCAGCCTTGAAATCCACCAGACTCCCCCGGCGATCAGCCCGTCTACAAAGAAATTGGCCAGATATATCAGGTACGGCCGGTGGGCCAGAAAAAAACCGAGAGAGAGGAGCGATGTGGCCAGCTTACCCTGGATGAGAAGCGAGGGGAACGTTCGATTATCAGGATGCCTGAACATCAGCCAGGCCAGCAGCGAAACGAGATACATGTATCCGGAAGCCAGAACGAGAAAGAAAGTCTGTCCCACGAAGGGCATCTCAGGCATTCCCAACGGCCCGGACAGACGGTTAAAAAATGATAGAACCTCGTCAGGGAAGGCCAAAAAGAGCGCCCCCACAAGGAGGAAGCCGGCCGCGAGGACCAGCGCTGCAACCCGATAGAGTTTCATGATGGGCTCTTATCTATAGAGAATCTCAAAGAATTTGGCCAAGGGTCCAAACCTGACTTCAGCCAGCAGTTCCTCCGATTCGGGCCTCCCGAGAGGGATCTGGCCGCGGCCGTGTTTTTGGAGCAGAGGATAGTTCCGGTTGATGAAGCAGCTCTCTTCGGAAGGGAAGCGCGGCCGCAGGTCCGCATAAATCTCCCCGACCGGCCGCTCCATCACGTTGCCGAAGCTCAGCGGAACGAAAACGCAAGGGCTCACCTCGCCGAAGGCATCCACATAGACCATCTTATGGCCCGCGTTGCAGCCGAAATGCTCGCGTCCTTCAAAATGCCCAAGGTAATTGACGGTGATCCCACCGTCCCGGTTGCGGCGGTCCTGCAAGGCAACCAGCTTTCTCCGCTCCGCTTCGGTGATCACCAAGTCGCTTTTCCAGAATCCCTGGACGGAGGGTTTGGCCTCGCTGAGCCAGGCCTCCTGGACCTCAAGAGCAGTGAGGAAATCGAGCAGCTCTTCGACTTCATCCCGGATGATCATCTCCCTGGACAGGACGGCCGAGACGCCGACATGCAGGCCGTCGGTTTTTTTGAATACCTCGATGGCCTTGAGCGCCTCCCGAAATGCGCCCGGCGTGCCCCGCACCTGGTCATGTTTATCTTCCCGCCAGTCGTCGAGACTGACCGAGACCGAAAAAAGGCCGGCTGTCCTCAAGTCAGCCGCGAGTTGCGGGGTCACGGTCGAACCGGTCGTGAAGAGCTTGACAGCGACGTCTGGGCCGGCGCTCTCGATGATCTCCGGAAGATCCCTGTTGAGCAGCGGTTCTCCTCCGGTGAGCCCCAGCCAAAAAACCCCCAGTTCCTCCAACTCCTTGATAACGCGCTTGATCGTCACCGTATCCATGACCCGGCCGGAGCGTCCTTTGTTATAGCAGTAGGCGCAGCGGTGGGGACAGGCATTGGTCAACCCGACCTGCGCGTGAGACGGCCCCTCCGTCTTTCTCAGAAGGTGCTCGTCGATGAAGCGCCTGTAAGCGCGGCTGTTTATGGGGGGGAGATGCGAGTGAATGATCAGGTTCCCTCCGACATCTCGCACCTTGAACTTCCTCAAGTACCGGAGCAGGAAATGGTTGACCCGCGGACCAGCCTTGAGGACCTGGAGGTTTCGGGAGAGCGCCTCCCAAAGGGCGATCCGTTCACGTATCGAAGCCATTGGCTTTTTATTATACCATCAAATCCCCATCGTCAGCCTGCGGACACCTGGAGGCAACATTCGCCGGCCTTAGTCCGTATATAGGGATGAGGGAATGGATG
>DAIPLF010000319.1:0-3331 GCA_036769375.1 Candidatus Aminicenantota bacterium
TCTTAGCGAAGAGATCGTACTCCCGGTACTGGACTTCACAAGGATTGCCCCGGGCAAGAAGCATCTTCCTTGTGGTCAGGTTGATGATCACTGAGAAGGTCGTTTTAACGCCTATTCCGTGCCGGCAGATAGACCCCGGATGATTAACATGGTCGGAGAGAAATCCTTTCATCATGTCAGCTGTGATCCGGCCCAGGTTCTTCTTGAGAAGCCGGGTGCCCCGGTTATAACGGACGATCGAGCTCGTGATCCCGTTGGGGTCGAACTCAAACTTCCTCATCCACGGGGCCACATAGTGGTTTGTGTGGACGAGATAGCCGTCTGTCGAATAGAGGGGGGCGTAATCGGTGGCCGAGCCTTCGATGCTGTAGATCTCGCCGCTCGCGTCCGTGATGAGCTGGTTGTAGTTCGAGGCCCGCTCTTTGAGGATGGCCGCATCGATCGCCTCCCCCAGCGTCTTGGCGGCCAGGATCTTGCGCACGAGAAGAAGCCGCGGAACGCCCACTCTCATGTCGTTGGAATCGACCTGATTGCCGGTCAGGCTGATTCCCGCGGAATTGTAGCCGACGCTGATGCCCAGCCCGCCATAGCCGACGGCCACGATCTCCGGCTCCCCGTCCACCTGGTAATGGACGATGACCACGGATCCCTGGGAGGAGGGAGAAGTGTCGTTGTTGTGGGCGGCCAGCACCGAGCCGTCGGCGGTGACGTCATTCGAAGCGATAAGGTCGCTGCAGCCCTTGGTGAAGCGGTAGTTCTCGTCGCCGATCTCCTCGCAGAGGCCGGGAAAAAGGTCCTCGACCGCCAAGCCAACGGCGTCCGCGGTCCCCTTGATCTCGGTCACATATTCGGGGAGATATTTCTTGGTGTACGCCAGGAAGAGCTCGGCCTCGGCCCGCACTTTATTCCAGTCGGGGCTTTTCTTCATCTCCGCCACATCGCGGAGGATGTCGTCCTTGAGCTGGGTCCCGATTTGATAGCCGGCTTCATAATGGCTTCCCTTGACGTGGATGACGGGGACCGCGATGTCCTTGAGGACGGAAGCCGTCTGCGGCCGAGTTTGTTCTTCTGCGGACCAAGTCAAAATGCCTGGAATGCCCAAGAGAAGCACGGCGATGAATAACGGGCCCAGAAACCGCGTTCTAATGTTCATGGCTCTGTTCCTTTCTTTAGCCCTAAAGGAGAGTCCTGATTTCATCAAGCTTGGCGGTGGCGGCGGAAATAGCGTTTTCGATGTTCTTGATGGCTGCGTTGACAGCCCTCTCGTCTCCCTCTTCAGAGGCCTCGGTCAGCGCGGGGAGCAAAAGGACCGCGTAGGTGGTGCGGGCGCCGAAGACGAGGTGCTTGTACCAGGGTCGGTGGGGGATTCCCTGAGGGTCGGTGAAATCCCTTTCCAGGCTGATGAGGAGCCGGTTGACGCGATCCAAATCGTCCGGTTTGAGTTTGCCTGTCTTTTCCGGGTCGAAAAGAAAAGGCCGGACCTCCGAAGCCGCCTTTTCCATTTCCCCGAGCCGGGCCAGAAGCTGCCCAGCCTTCCGCCTTTCCGGATCGTGCTTCGCCGCCCAGTCGGAGACGTAGGCCCGGAGCTCCCGGGCATAGCTTTCAAAATCAAGCGGCAGGACGGGCCGGCAGGCAAGGTCGATGATCATATGGGCCCAGATCTTGGTTAAGGCTGCCGTATACTTCATACCCGGGTCGCCGAAGTGGGCCATCCAGTAGAAGTTGTCATAAGCGGAGTGATAGACGCCGTAGTCTCCTGAAAAAGACATATCCAGCGCCGGCGCTCCGATGTGCTGGAGGAAGACGGCGTGGTCGCTGCCGCTTCCGATCGGTTCGACGCGGCCCTCTTCTTTCTTCCCATCGGTGTTCATAACGCCCGCCTTCCAGACTTCATAGACGGGCTTTTTCTCGACCGGATCCTCGACTTCCTTCAATGTCTCCTCGATGAGCGGAATGAGGCTGGGGACTCCCTGGACGCTGAAATTCCGTCCCGTGGCAGAGCTGTCGACGTTGAGGTAGGCGATCAAATTTTTCTTCAGCCGGTCTTTGTTCTCTTCTCCCCATTCCGTTGACCCGGTGAGGGTAAATTCCTCGGCATCCCAGTTGGCCAGGATGACCGTCCGGCGCGGGCTGAACCCGGCCCGCTTGGCCTCGCCGAGCACCCGGGCCAGTTCCATCAGGCAGGCTGTACCGCTCGAGGGGTCGACGCCGCCATACACCCAGGCATCCCGGTGGTTCCCGACGACGACGAGTTCGTCCGGATGATCCGTCCCCTTGAAAGAGCCGATGACGTTCGTGATGGTCCTTGCAGACTCTTCCATCTCGACTCGCATCCGGACTCGCGTTTGGGAGCCGGAAAGGCGGTAAGTAAGGGGAAGCGCACCCTGCCAGGCCGGGGGCGCGGCTTCCCCGTCCAGGGATTCGAGCAGCGGACGGGCGTTTTCGGCCGAAAGCGGAACGCTAACAATTTTGGGGAGGGTTATAGCTTCCTCGGAACTGAGTCTGCGAGCTCCCGGTTTCGATGCCCACTCCGGGGTCAAGGGGTCACCGGGATAGATGAAGTCATAGGGGATGCCGCCCCGCTGGATATGGCTCAGCGGTCCCCAAGGGCCGTCCGGGAAAACAGCTCCTCGGGCCTCCCCGTCCTCTTTCGGATCCGAATAGATCAGAAGCCCCGCCAGCCCCCTTTTCTCAGCCGTTAAAGCCTTGAATCCCCGGTAGCTATAGGGCGAAGAATACCTGACCAGGGCGATCTTTCCCTTGACCTCCACCCGGTGCTTTTCGAGAAAGTCATAGTCTTCCGGGTTGCCGCCGTTGGCATAAACGAGCGGCGCCGTGATGTCCCCCGAGCGCGAGTAGGCGTTGTAGGGGATCCCGACGTCGGGATTCATCGTGTCGGGGTCCTCGGGATAACCCTTTTCCTCAATCTTGAGGCGAAGGCTCCGTGGCGCCACAAGCTCGACAGCGATCGACTTGGGGAAAGAGAGGAGCACGTCATAGGTCGCCAGGGTCACGTCTTCAAGGCCGAATTCCTTCCATTGCCCCTGGATGGTGCGGGCCAGTTCGTTGTTCCTCGGAGAAGAGGCCACGTGCGGCTCGGCGGTGAAATAGCGGAGGAACCCGGCGATCCTCTCTGTCGAAACGGACTTGTCGATGAAATCCTTGGCGGAGGCGAGCCCCTCCCGGGAGGATAGGCGCTTTGCATCAGGCACTTGGGCCAAGAGCCCAACGGCGAGTGAGAATAGAGCCAGGAAAAGAAACCAACGAAAACATACAGGATATGGACACATTTTTTTCCGGTTAGCCGATTATATGACTCTCTCCCGCAAAA
>DAIPLF010000320.1:0-3324 GCA_036769375.1 Candidatus Aminicenantota bacterium
AATGCGGAGTTGCGGCCGTCCTCATCTTGGGTATATCGTTGCTGTTTTTTTCCATTTATGGCTGTCAAGCAAGCCAGGTGACTTCCGACGAGCCACAGTCCCGGGCGCTCCTGGATCAGATGAAGAGCTTCACGACTGTCCCGGACAAAGCGAAAAGCAGCCTCTCCCATCAGATCGCCTCTGACTTCGAAGCGATGAAGGTGCTTTTTGAAACGAAGGATTTTCACAGTCTGGCCATGCTGTTGGGAAGGCGGGGGGTATACTTGGCCACCGAAAGTTTCGAGAAAATCCCTGGTGCGGGGAGCGCGAAGTATTGGGAAAGCGTCTGGGAGGAAGGGGTGGAGCTCAAGCTCGTCCCCGTCTACATCCATCTCGCCAGTGTCAAAGAGCCCCTGCGGGTTCCATTCAACGCCGTCATCGACCAGGGTATCACGATAGAGGAGTGGAAGAAAAATCCCAGCTCCTACGATACCATGGCCATCCTCATCTTTGAATGCCACATCGTCAAAAGGCAGATGGGGAAGACCACGCAAAACAGGACGGACCTGGGCACGGCGATCTACTTCCACAAGAACATCTGCCCCTGGGGATAGACTCTTCAGCCCGAATTAAGATCCTCCGCTCCTTCATGTCAAGGTCCTGAGCGGCGGAATCCCCCCCACTTGAAGGGCGGACGAGGATGCATTAATATATTAGACATTATGAAGCTTGACGAACATATCAGCTATATCGCCTCGGGAATTGAACGGTCGGGGACATCCCTCCTCATGCAGATCCTGGAAGCGGGCGGGGTGCCGATGGCTTATGATACGGCCTCACGGCCGCCGGACGACAATAATCCGCGCGGCTATTTCGAGCTCGAAGGCGGCAAGATCATCAGCCGGCTGATGAACGGGACGTTTCCGCTCGCCGACCAGCGGGGCCGGTTCATCAAGATCACGGCTTTTGGTCTGAAGTTCCTGCCGCCAGGGAATTACCGCGTCATCTACACGGAACGCAACATCGAAGAGGTCCTCGATTCGATGGAGAAGATGGCCAAGCTTCAGGATCAGAATCGCGAGGAGACGAAGGCCAGCTTCATCAAGCTGAACGATATGATCAAGGACTTCATCACTAAGCGGGGAGACATTCAGGTCTTGTTCGTTAACTACAACCAGATCGTGGCCGACCCCAAAGGTCAGGTCCGGAAGATCGCCGAGTTCCTCGGCCAGAAAGACATCGATCAAGCCGCCATGGTCGCGGCCGTCGACGCCAAGCTCTACCGAAAACGGCGGCCCGCCGCCTAAATCCGGGGGCCCGTTATTCGCTCCATACTCTGCTTTTCAAAATAGCTTTCGTCTCCAAGGAGATGAATATGACAACAAGACGCATCGCTCTGATCCTTTTCTTGGGCCTATGGCTCGTGGCCGCCGCTGGGGCCGGCGAAACCAAGGTCCTCGTCAATCACATCGGCTATGACCCGGGGGGAGTGAAACAGGCGGTCATCCAGGGCGGCCCGCAAGGCTCCTGGAGCGCGTTCAAGATCGTTGCTGCGGGTACGGGAAAAACCGCTTTCTCAGGGACCGCAATTTCGGTAGGTCCCGTTCAGAAGTGGAAGGACTGGCACTTCTGGACGATCGATTTCAGCGCCTTGACCCAGGAGGGAACCTATTTCATAGAGTGCGTTTCGCCAAAGGAGACGCTCCGGTCCCATCCTTTCCTTATCCAGAAGAACATGCTGGAGAGGACCGCTCTCTCGGATGTCGTTTATTATTTCAAAGGCCAGCGCTGCTCCGGACAGCTCGACAAAGCCGACAGGACCATGAAGATCGAGGGAAAAGAAGGAGTGACCGTGGATGTTCACGGCGGCTGGTATGATGCGACCGGAGACTACGGAAAACACTTATCCCACCTTTCCTATTCGACCTACTTCAACCCGCAGCAGATCCCGCTCACGGCCTGGAGCCTCCTGGCCTCGCACCGGGAATTGACCCGCAGGAATGATCCCTATTTCAGGCAGTACCTGAGGAGGCTCCTGGACGAGGGACTCTTCGGGGCCGACTTCCTGGTCCGGATGAAAAACCCGGCCGGCTCCTTTTACATCACGGTTTCAGGCCGGGGGCCGGAGAAAAAGCCCGAGGACCGGCTGATAACGCCCAAAGCCACCCGGCACATCATCCTGACGCCGGAGACCAAGGACAAGTTCCGCGACTACGGCAAGAAGGAGATCACCGACCAGGCGTCCTACGAGGCCGGCTACCGGGAGGGCGGCGGCCTGGCCATCGCCGCGCTGGCGCTTGCCTCAAGCTTCGGGGTTGCCGGGGACTTTGGGTCGGCAGAATATCTCAAAGCCGCCGAGGATGCTTTCACTTTCCTCGAGCAAAACAACCGGCTCTTGGCCAACGATGGGAAGGAAAATATCATCGACGATACCTGCGCCCTCCTGGCCGCCTCCGAGCTCTTCCGGTCGACGAAGTCCGGCAAGTATAAAGAGGCCGCCGACAGGCGGGCTTTGAGTCTGATGGCCAGATTAACCGAAAGCGGGAAGCACAAAGACTACTGGCGGGCGGACGATGCCGACCGTCCGTTCTTCCATCCGGCCGACGCTGGCCTGCCCATCGTCAGCCTGATGAGCTACTACGAGATCGTCGACCCCTCGATGAAAGCCAAGGTCCGGGAGGCGGTCAGGAGGTCGCTGGGCTTCGAGTTGGCGGTGACCCGGGAGGTAGCCAATCCTTTCGGTTACAGCCGGCAGCTTGTCCAAGGCAAGGACGGAACCCGCCGGACGAGCTTCTTCTTCCCCCATGACACGGAGACCGCTCCCTGGTGGCAGGGGGAAAACGCCCGGCTGGGGTCGATGGCTGCCGCCTTCCGGTTCGCCTCGAGACTTTTCCCTGACGACCCGGCGTTCCAGACGGAGATCAACGATTTCGCCCAGGACCAGCTGAATTGGATTCTCGGCCTCAACCCGTTCGACAGCTGCATGCTCTATGGCCGGGGGAGGAACAATCCGGAGTACATGTTCTTCAACTCTTATGAATACATGAATGCGCCGGGTGGCATATCGAACGGGATCACAGCGGGATACACCGACGAAGCGGATATCGATTACAACCTGCATTTCGCCGTGACCGGCAAAGACGACGACTGGCGTTGGACGGAGCAGTGGCTGCCCCACGCCTCCTGGTTCCTGTTCGCCGTCGCTGTCGGGAGCGATTGATCTTCTGGCCGGGCGTTCCCCTGTCGGCGGACCGGATATAAAGCGGGTAAAAACGGAGCGGCGATAGCTCCGGGAAGAATTGACATCGCGCCATAAGGTTCCTATATTGGGACGTATGAACTGCT
>DAIPLF010000321.1:0-3320 GCA_036769375.1 Candidatus Aminicenantota bacterium
CGCCTTCATGAGCGCCGCCGACCGGAGCAAGGCCCAGGGAGGCCGCCCGGTCCTCATCGCGGATGTGCTGGCCGAGGCCCGGGCCGAGGCTGCCAAGAGGGTCCGATGACGCGGGGAACCGCATCGGGGGCACATCAGCGGGCCTCCCGTAGAGCTTCCGGATCGTCTCGGCCAGCCCTTCGCGGGGATGGGCATCGGCCCATTCCGGCCTGAATTCAGGAGTTACCATCCTATTCCGGATTTGCGTGTTTTGATAAACTTTCCAGTAACAGCATCGACATCGACTGTTAATGTCCTATATTCTCCGACTCTGCAGTTCATGCTCCATATCGCGGATCTATTGTTTTTCCCGCTTTTTAGGGCGATAAAATAATCCGGTTCCAGCACTTCTCCCATCTCATTAAATTTGGGGAGAGCGACAGCGGGAACATCCGTGCTGTCGATCCAGCCGTCGGCAATAGGATCTGTTTTTTTCTTGTCGCCCTCTTCGGTTCTATCGATGTTTCCTTCGACGATATTGATCTTATAATTTGTTTTTTTTGAAGCCGAATAAAACAATGCATACCAGGTTCTGGACTTGCCGTCAGCCTGGACGCCTGTGGTATTGAGGTCCACTAGGACGCTGTCGGAAGAAAAGTTTATGGCCGCCGGCAGGGCAATGGAGTACGCTTTTTTGGCTGAAAGCGTATTTTTATCTATGTGAGTAGTTGGATTGGCGTCGGGGAGATCGATTGCAGATAAACCGGCACGATTTCGGTTTTTCATAAATATAAAAACTCCGAATGCTCCAATGGCCACGATAATGACAATAATGAAAATATTTTTTTTCATAATATGCCTCCTATAGCTAGGAACTTCCCTTTTCGCGGCGCAAGCAGACTCATCCCAGAAGGCTTGCGGCCGGGGTCTTCCCTCACAAAATGATGGTATTCCCGGCCGCGGGTTGTCGTCAAGCACAACAAGAACGACCAAATAGGGCCTTCCCCCTGGATGACCAGTCCGTGCGGCCAAGGAACCCCCCTGATGACGGCAAGGCCGCTGCGGACGACAGGGCCCCCCATGGCCTTCGTGGTTATTGACATCGCCGCTTGGACGGCGATATAGTTTCGGTCTACTGAGCATCTCATCGAAGCCGCAACCGGGCTTCGCGGCAATGGAGGAACCATGAGAATTACGAAGTTTTCGGCAGTTGTCGGAACGGTCGTGATCCTCGCCGGCCTTCTTGTTTTCGCCTCATGCGGGGGAGGGGAAAAAGCCGCCGACCGGCGGGCCGAGGCGGCCATCGAGCGGACTCTGAAGGCGGCGACCGGCCAGGACGCCGACGTCAAGATAGACGGCAAATCGGTCGAGATCAAGGGGGAGGGGTTCACGCACGAATTCGCCGAAACAGCCGAGTGGCCGTCCGATATGTTCGAGGGCGTGCCGGAGTTCACGTTCGGAAAGATCGAGCGCGTGAGCAAAGGCCAGGAAGGCGGAATGATGAAGTTCAACATCTTCTTTCGCGACATGGAGAAGGGGGGGATCGAGCGGTACGTGGAGCTTCTGAAGGAAGCCGGCTGGCAGCCGAACCTCATTGCCGCGGGGGGAGCGGGCGGTTATGTCTCCGGCGAGAAGGACGGCCTCGGACTGAACTTTATGTTCAACACTGAGGACGGAACCGGCATGCTCGCCGTTTTCTCGGGTATAGAATAGGAGACACCGGACATGGCCGGGGCGGCCGGAAGCAGTCTCCCACCATCATGATCGGGCAGGGATATTCATCTCATCGTATTTCGACGACCCGAGGGCGTCGCCCGGGGAAAATCCGACAAGGAGGACTTATGAAGAGCATTTGGGCGCGTATGGCATTACTTGTGATCGGGGGCGCAACCGTAGGGTTGCTTTCACACCTGGCAGCACAAGCCCCGAAGAAGGCCCCGACAGACAAGCGGATCATACTGGTTGCGGGCAACGATCCTTGGACAGAAACGGATATTGTCATATATCCTCAGGACAAGGTGACCTTCAAAGCAGCGGGAAAGGTCTGCTTCTCCGGAAACGCCAAGGAATCATGCGTGGGACCGGCCGGCTGGCCCCGGCAAGAATATGGGGGTACCTGGACCGACGACTATAACTATTGCGAAGATACGATGTCTGATGCCAATCATGCCTCATTGATCGGGAGCATCGGCGGAAGCGTCTTCTACATCGGGCCCGAGATGACGATAGAGGACAAGGAAGGGGAGCTCAAACTGGGGATCAATGATTGTACCTTTGATGGCGACTTTGGCAACAGCGGCGAGTTCAGCGTAGTGGTCAGCATCGTGCGCGGGAAGGGATAGCCTTACGGATCACGGCGGCCGCCCTCCGGAGCCCGAAGAGCACTTGGGGTCACTGGAATTTTTCGATCAGGGATCGATACTCGTCCTCGTCGATCTTCTTATAGAGTTTGAGCTTTCCCAGGATCATGCGGCACCGCCAGTTGAGCCACTTCTTGGATCCGAGCGGGTCGGTCGTGACGGGGCGCGGGATGATGGCCGTCAGACGGACGATCTCCTCCACGGAGAGCTCGGAAACATCCCTGCCGAAATAATGGCGGGAGGCGGCCTGGACCCCGAAGATCCCCGGGCCGAGCTCGATGAGATTGAGGTAGAGGGTGAAGATCCGCTCCTTGCCCAGCGCTTTTTCCATGCGTTTAGCGATGAAATATTCCCGGACTTTGCGCAGGGGATTCTTGCTCGGGGACAGAAAAATGTTCTTGGCGAGCTGCTGGGTGATGGTGCTGCCGCCCCGGGCGAACCGTTTCTCGCGGATATCGCGTTTGATAGATTCCCTGATCTCCTCGAAGTCGATCCCTTTGTGCCAATAGAACGAAGCGTCTTCCGTGATCCGGACGGCCTCTTTGAGGAGCTCCGGGATCCCCGCGAAATCCACCCATTCTTTTTGGATGAGGATGGTCCGGCCCTTCCTCCGGGCTTCTTCCTGGCGAGATCTCATGAAGGCCGTTGAGGACGGGTTATTGGTCTTGAGGTCGGAGACATCGGGGAGGGTCAGAAGGATGTAGGCCGTCACTGCGACGGGCGTCAGGACGGCGATCGGAAGCAGCCACCGCCAGAGTTTTCTCCGCTTTGCTGGTTTGACCACGAGGGCGCGTCTATTTATTCCCCGTATCCCCGTCGATGTCATGGGCCGGGGGGCGTGACGTATAGGAGTTTCCTTTTTGCGTTCGGCCTGAAAGCGCCGGCCGCGACCTCAGGATCAACCCTTCCCATCACGAAAAGGAGAATATCCCGGCCCCGAGCGGATGTCAACATCTCGAAATCGAACCGACCTGGCTGCCG
>DAIPLF010000022.1:0-11880 GCA_036769375.1 Candidatus Aminicenantota bacterium
CTGAAGTATGGCTCGTATACCGGGACACCGTCGACGAGAAGGGCGATGCGGTTGGAGCTGACGCCCCGGAGCTTCAGGCTGTAGGTGTCCTTGTCTCCAAACGTGACCATCGAGCCGGGGATGTACTTGACGACGTCAGAGAGGTCGCGGGGCTTGATCCTCTCGACCTCAATGGAGGAGATCGTCGAGACGGTGGCTATGGGAATGTCCTTCGGGGCTTTGCCGACGACCAGGATCTCCTCCGTGATCCTGACCGCTTTTTCTTTTTCTTTCTTGGCCTCCTGGTCCTCCTTCACTTCCTGGGCCAGGACCGGGGACAGAAGCAGGGCGAGAGACGAAACAATAATTGCGAGGAGAGAAACCTTTGTGCGGGGATGAGTTCTTTGCGCCATGATATTCTCCTTTTCAAGCATGGAAGGAAAAGCCGTTTCCCGCTTTTCCCTATCGGTCGGAGGGCTTGGCCCCGTAGGACTTTAGCACCTCGGACTCGGAGAATCCGGGATAATAGCACGATATCGTGAGTCGAGTAAAGAGCCTGTCGTTCTTATCGGGCGGCTATGCCGGCGGCAGCTCTTAGATGTACCTCAACTTCAGGGCAGTCGACTGGCCGGCAGGAAGAATGTATCGGCGGGGTCCCGACGCACCTTTTACGGCAGTCGGCATTAGGTCGACTCTTTCTTGCTCAGGCAGGATGATTTCACCCTCGCAGCCTTCGGGCATCTCCAGCGTCAGCTCGCGATTCCCCCTGTTCCCCAAAGAGCGGAAGAGGAGGGGACCGCGAACGGTCCGGGCGATGAGCTCCAGCTGGCTCAAGTCCTCCGGCTGGGGACGGATCTCGACCCGCCCGAACCCTGGCTCGAGGGGCCGGATCCCGGCCAGCCCCATGAAGGCGATATAAAGAGGGACAACGGCGCAGTGGCTCCATTGCTGTCCCGAATCCGGCTGGGCCCTCCAGTCCTCCTGGATGGTGTTGTTGAGCCTGACCGAGTCCATCGTGGCCCAGCGCTCGCGCAGGTCTTGGAGGATGACATCTGCCCGACCGCCCTTGGCCAGGGCCCAAAGCCTCCAGCCGGCGTTGGCCGGATAGGAGAAGCCCATTTCGGGAGGGCATTCGGCCAGTGCCCGCAGCGCCTCCGCCGCGTTCTTTCCGGGGAGTTGATCAAAGAGGATGGCCGTTGCCAGGGAACGGTCGCAGAGCCGGATCTTTCCCTCCTCTTTGACCCAGGGCAGGTTGCTGACAAAGATCTCCCGCTCCGGGCTCCAGAACCGGCCCACCGAGGCGGCCAGCAGGTCGCGGCCCAAGTTGCGGGCGGCCTTCTCCTGCTTGCGGTCCCCGAAAGCCCGGCAGAGGGGCGCCAGAGCGTGTTCGAACATGGCCGCCGCGTAGAGGTTGAAGGCGCACTGCTTGTGACGCTGCTGCTCATAGGCGTTGTGGTCGATCCAGACCGAAGGGACTCCAATGTCCTCGACCGGGAGGAGCCCATCCCCGCCGCGGATGCCTTGGAGGTATTGGGCGAAGCGGATGAGACGCGGATACGGCTCCCGCAGCGCTTCGAGGTCGCCGGTGTAGAGATAATGATGCCAGCAATCGAAATTGAAGCCGATACCGTGGTCAAGGATGGGACCCCATTTGGTCAGCTCGAACTGCCGCTCGACCAGCCGCGCCAGCCGGTCATAGGCCGGCCAGCAGTCCAGGAAATAGCCATCGAGTGTCATTCCCTGGCTGAAGGTGGTCAGGTAGCGGGCGGGCTGGCGAGTCTCTCCGAAGGCGAGATGAATGGCGTGGAGCTGGTGCCCGCAGTCGCCGCTATACTGCTGGCGTTCTCTGGCCATGCCGTCCACCAGGGTTTCCTGAGCGCAATTGTTGAGTGTATTGACCGACGCGGCCATCAGCCGCTGCAGCGGCGCCTCGGAGACGCGGATGTCCGGCGCGTTCGGCCAGGGGAAGACCCGGCGGCGCACACCGACGTCGCGCACCTTGACCCTGGCTCTGGCTCCATGGATATGGAGTTGAAGCCAGCGCAGGCTCTCGAAATCGAAGGTCTCGAAATCGTTTCTTCCCTGACGGCAGATGAACCGGGTCCAGGAGTCGAAATGGGTGTTGAGGAGAGGAGGACCTGCGGGAGCATGGGACTCGTGGACGAGGATCTCCACGGTCGTTCCGGCCGGCGCTTCGATGGTGAAATACGGCCAGCCGACGACCTGCTCTTCGAGCTCAAAGGTGAGAGCAGCGCCGCGTTTTCCATCGAGCATGACTTCCCACTGGTTTGGCGCGGTCTCGGCGGCGCTCGGGCGGGGGACGACGGCAAAGGACCCCGGCGGCCGGCATTCGAAGTATTCCCGCGGCGGCCTTTGCCAATCGACCCAGACCGATTCAGCGAGCCCGGCGACCGGGACGAGGGATTCCGTGAGCATCGGGATGGACCGGGGGCGGAGCTCCGCCGCGGCCGGGCTCTCCAGTAGATCATTGACGTATTCGTAGTAGCCGGTCGAAAGCGCCGGCTTGTTGGGGGACCCCTCCAGGGCCATCGCGTCGAGCCATTGCGTCTCATCAACGGCAAAACCGGCGGTCGTCCAGCCGTACGGATAGAGGCCCGCGTCGAACTCCTCCTGAAGCGCTCGGAGATACCAGCGCTTATGCTGACCCGGCCGCCAGGCACGTGCCAGATGAGCCTTCCAGGACGGGTCGGAGGTGATTTTGATGACTTGGCCGTTTTCCAACTCGATCTCGAGCCAGAAAAGGAAGCCCGGCTTGCCGAACGGCCAGGTGCCTTCGCCGTGGCCGAAATAGAGGACGGTGGCTCCGATGACGTTCGGACCTGTCCCGAGCGCTGCGGTCAGGTCGAGCGGGTCGGCCTCGGGCCAGCGCGGGTCGGACGGAGCGGGCCCCCACTGGATCCTCCGGCCGTTCACCTCCAGCCTATAACGGCTCTCCGCGGCGATCCATCCGGTTGCCCTGGTCGGTTTCGAGTCGAGGCGGACCTCGCGGCGGAAAAGGACGAAAGTGTTGGGCAGACACCGCCCTGACGGATACCATACCCAGCGGGCCGGCTCGAGGTCAGGGAGCTGATGTCCTTGGGAGGTTGGGGGAGCGGTCTGCTTAATGCCCGGAAATCCGCTCTTATCTGCTGGCTCAGCTCCCCTTTGGCCAAGGGCTATCGCGCCGCCTGTCAATGCCGAGGACCTGATGAAATCACGTCTTTTCATGGGGACCTTCCCTGAGTTGCAGAAAGAATAATTCAGGGAGTTCCTGAAGTCAACGAAAGAGAATTATGAACGACTCCCAGCCAGCATCTAATAGCCTGGGATCTTCGCATCGATAAGATGTTGCCAGCGAACAGCTTTTTTCGTAAAGTAGAGGCACAACTATGAGGAAAACAACAATCCTTTTCTATTTGATTCTTTCATTTTCCATTTTGACTCCTGCCCAGCCCCCGGCGACGGCATCCGCCATCCCCCAGGAACTCGGGGCCCGCATCCAGAGGATCGAAAACGGCCTGATTCCGAACCCGGGGATCGTAATCAAGGGGCAGCCGCCTGGAAAGGCTGGCCTGGCGGAGAGGATGAAGCTCTACCGGGTTCCTGGCCTCAGCATCGCGGTTATCAATAATTATGAGATCGAGTGGGAAGAGGGATATGGTGTCCGGGAATCCGGAGGGATGAGCCCCGTGACACCCGAAACGCTTTTCCAGGCGGCTTCTATCAGCAAACCTGTGGCCGCTGCAACCGCGCTCTATTACGTCGAGAAGGGCATACTCGGCCTTGACGAGGATGTCAACTTGCGGCTGCGATCCTGGAAAATCCCGGAAAACGCCTGGACCAGGAAGGAAAAAATCACGCTCCGTAGGTTGTTGAGCCATACGGCCGGGTTGACCGTCCATGGCTTCCCCGGTTATGCCGAAGGGAAGGAGCTGCCGTCTCTAAAGCAGATCCTCGACGGCGTCAAACCGGCCAACACGCCGCCCATCAAGGTGGACATCGAGATCGGCTCCCGTTTCCGGTATTCGGGCGGGGGGTACACTGTCCTGCAGCAGCTTCTCATCGATGTCCTGGGCAGGCCGTTTCCTTATATCGTGCGCGATGCAGTGCTCATCAAGCTCGACATGAGCCAGAGCACCTATGAGCAGCCCCTGCCCCAAGCCCTGGCTGGCAGGGCCGCCTCCGGTCATCGTCCGGACGGAAGCGTGCTTCCGGGCAAATGGCACACCTATCCGGAGATGGCGGCGGCCGGGCTCTGGACGACCCCGACCGACCTGGCCCGATTCGCGCGCGAGATCTTGCTGGCGAAGGACGGAAAGTCGGACCGTGTCCTATCGCACGTAATGGTCGAGATGATGCTCACCCCGGTTAAAGAGGGCTACGGACTCGGTCTGATCGTCAAAGGGAGCGGGCAGGACCTCCAGTTTTCGCACGGCGGGGGGAATGAAGGCTTCCGCTGTTATTTGATAGCCTATCCGAAGCGAGGGCAGGGGGCGGTCATTATGACCAACAGCGACCTCGGCAGCGATCTTTACTCAGAGATCTTGCGCGGCCTCTCCGCCGAATACGGCTGGCCCGACTTCAAACCCGTGGAAAAAGAGGTCGCAGTGGTCCCGGCGGCTGGGCTTGAGGCTCTTACCGGAACCTATCAGTTCACGCCCGCGGATCGGATCAAGATCAGCCCTGGGAACGACTGCCTTTTTGCGGATCCCGTGTTCATGCCGCCGGACGGGAAAGGGCAGTGCGTCTTCTTCCCCGAGTCGGCGCTTTCGTTTTTCTCCACCCAGACCGATGTGACTCTCACTTTCATCAAGAGCCCGCAGGGCAAGGTGACGGGCTTAACCTGGAAACGGGGAGATAATCAGCGGAAGGCGCGAAAAATCTAGGCGCAGGTCTTTCCCTTAGGGTGGCACCTTGGGGAACGTCCCCCTATTTTTCTTTCCACGCCCAGTCGTCGTCTTTTTCCATGACAAGCTGAGTGATCTGGTAGGTTCCCCGGCCTTCTTCATCCCTTTCGTTGGAGCCGACGCTATAGATGAGCACGCCGCCATCCTGGAACCGGTAGATGAGCGGCTTTCCGGAAAACGGGTCGAGCGGCACTGTGTCTAGGAACTCGGGCACTAGGGTGTCAAGGTTTTCCGGATAATGACCCGTCTGATTCTTATAAATCTTGCAGGCCAGCCCGGCCTTCGTCGTCAGCATCATGGCTTCCAGCGTCGCTTCTTTCAAGAAGACGCTTTGGAAGTCTGCAAGAAGGAGGCCGGAGAGTTTGAAATACCAAGGTGCGGCTTCCCGCCAGGCTTGTTTTTCTTTGGTCAGCGCCTTGATATCGTAGTAGGGCAGGCTGGCCGTTTTCTTCGCTTCCTTGAACTGGTCTTGCACCCAGATTATCTGCAGCTTTTGGATGGGCCTGATCAGCCAGTAGATAAACCGATTGCCCTTGGCCTCGCTCCTGAGGATCTCCTTGTCTCCTTTCACCACACCCAGGCCCGTTTCCAAGGCGAGAGCCCTCTCTGTCTCAACGCACCGCCAGAATTTTGTCCGCCAGGCCTCTACATCCAGTTCTTGGATCCAGGCCGATAGAATCGCTGGATCCAATTCTCTCCCGCTAATGATATGGCCGAGGCAGTTGAGCAGAGATTTCATGTTAGACAAGGCGACCAGATTGTTGATGAGAAATGGCTCGTCTATTGTCTTTCTGATAAATTGCATTCCTTGACGCAGTTCGTCCAAGGCCGCCTGCACCTGTCCCGCCTCGGCAAGGAGCACCGCATTGATCCCGAGAAGCCTGATCGCCAGGATCATCTTGACCGCATCCGGCGGCTCGATGGAATAAGACCTCAATTCTCCATCGCCGTATCGGAAACAGGGCCGGCCGGCCGCCTCGATGATGAGGTCGAAGGCCCTACGATTTCGCTCGACGAGCGGGGCCAGCTTCGCCCGGGATTCCTCCTGCAGAGGACGGCCGTAGAAATAGCCCTCAATTGTCTGGTTTATCAGCGTTTTGCCTTCGCTGTCCGGGGCGATAAAAAGCGCTTCCGCGGCTTTCCACAGCGGGGCGGCATTAGCAGAATCATCGCAAACGGGAGCAAGGTCCCTCAAATTCATGACCACGCCCTCGGGTTTTGCCTTCTCTAGATAGGCCTGGAGTTTTTTTCCGGCCGTGAAATTGAAAACGGCCCGGACTCCAAGCAACAAAACGACGATGACAAACATGACTAGGCCGATTCGCGCCAGGCCCTTTTTCGCTTTAATATTCATGGATTCCCTCCGTGAAGCGTCCGGCAGACTGTCCGGAGTGGGCAGCCGCTCTTTCCCTATCCGAAAAGCCCCGTCGCAGGAGATTTTGGGAGGCCGCATCCAGGCCGGGGAAATAGGCCAGCAATTCGGCCGCTTCCTCGTCCGCCCTTTTTTCCGGCGAGAGGGCTTTCTCCCCGGGCAGGTTCAACAGAGAATCCAGGCGATTCTGCCCGCCGGCAGAAATCCGCCAATCGGCCCAGGTGAAAAGGGTAAGGAAAGCTAGGCTGGCAGCAAAAGCCCATCTCCAGCCAGGAGTTAGAAGGCGGCGCTCCCTGGCTTTTTGCCCGGCCGCCCGGATCGTCCGTTCTTTGAGGCCGGGAGGAACGGGTCTGGGCGAGAACTGCTCCAGAAGATCCTCGACTTCTCGCTCGTTTTTCATTCCCCACCCTCCATGAGCGTCCGCATCTTCTCAAGGCCGTAGCGGTACCGGCTGGCCACTGTATTGATCGATTGCCCGCTTACGCTAGCAATCTCTTTGAAGGACAGCCCTTCGAAAACCCTGAGTATAATGACTTCACGCTGTTCCTCGGGGATCCGGGCGAGGGCTTCGGCCACAGCCTTATCGGAGAGCGCGCCGGGACCAGCGTAGGACCGACCCAGGGAATCGGCGGCGACGGCTGCGGGCGCGGCGGCTTTCTCAACACTGACCTTGCGCTGAAGAAACCGGCTGGCCTCATTGCGGGCGATGCGGAAAGCGAAGGCGCGCGGGTCACGGACAAACCGCAGGCGGAATGAATACTTCACCAGCCGATAGAATACCTCCTGCAACACGTCTTCGGCGTCGTCTGGGGAACCAAGTTTAACCGCTAGATACCGATACATGGCCTCTCCGAACCGGTCATAGAGCTGGGAGATATCCAATGGCTTCACGCCCGCTCACTTATTAAGACCCGCAGAGGTCGGTTTTTTTGTCTAAGATTCGCTATTATTGTTTACGGTGGGCGACCAGTTCTCCCGCCACCATGTACTCCTTTGGCGAAAACTCCTGAATCCAGACGCGGATCGACGGCAGCGGAGCGCCGATAGATTCCTGTACGGCCTTGGTGACGGCAGTCAGGAGCCTTTCCTTCTGTTCATCCGTTCTTCCCTCAATGAGGTGGATTTCGACGAGCGGCATTATCTCCTCCTTTTAGCAGACCGTGACGACCAACCCCTCTTGATTGATGTCGAAATCGAAGAACCGGGCCCGCTTGTTCGGAGGATCCTGGGTGAGCGTGCCCCGGACTTCAGCGGCGTCGGCGCCTGACTTGCATACCAGCAGCAGGAATCCGCCTCCGCCGGCGCCGAGCAGCGTCGCTCCGAAGATGTGACCGGAGATTCGCTTGAGAATGCCCTCGATAACAGGCGTCGTCGATTCCGGGTCAAGCTCCTTTTTGAGACCCCAGGCGGCGTCAAGAAGCCGTCCGAACCGCTCGACTGATTTCTGGGACATGGCTTCGGCCATTGTCGGCGGGAAATCATGGAGTTCCTGCAGGATCCTCATCGCTCCTCTTTCCCTATTCAGGTAACTGCCGACGACATCTGCCAGGATGTTCTTGGCCAGCCGGCGCAGCCCGGTGTAATAGAGGAGGGTCAACCCTCCGTTTGTCCGGGGATCCAGCACATCGGCCGGCACGAAATGGATGAGCGGGTCGGGGACCATGCCCGGTGCCGTGCGGATGAGCTTGATCCCCTCGATGACTCCCCCGACCTGGTCCTGCCAGCCTCCACCGGTTGTCAGTTCCTGTTCGAGCCGCAGCACCGCGTGAAAGAGCTCACGCTGGGAGAGGTTCCTGCCCGTCAGCCGGCTGATGACCAAGATCAGGACGGCGCCCATGATGCTCGAGGTGCCCAGGCCGCTGCCGCTCGGGATGGCGGCCAGAGTGGTGAGCTCGATCCCCCCGCCGAAGCGTTCCATCATGGAGCGGAGCGTCGTCCCTTTCTTCCAGCCGGCCTCGGCCGGCGAGAGGCCGCAGAGAGCCAGGGCGGCTTTAGCCAGGCCGAACCGGCTGGCCGGCTGACGATAATCGAGGAGGTCGTCGAGGTTCCGGATGACGAGGCGAACGCTGTGGTCGATGGAGTTGATCCTGATCTCCGGCTCCGGGATGATCCGGGCGTAGGCCTGGATGGGCGCCTGGCCGTTGAGGTTGACCGCAGCATTGAGGACACATCCTCCTCTCTCTAGAGAGTAAGGCGGAGTATCCGTCCAGCCTCCGGCCAGGTCGAGCCGCGCTGGAGCGCGCCCCCAGACGATCTCATCCTCGCGGAGGGCGTTCCTCGGCGGCTCGATCGGTTCATGGCCGCTGCGGACGATCGCCTTTCCCAGGTGCTCAAAGGCTGCCCCGCGGGCCCTGTCGCCCCAAGCCCGGGCTGGGATCTTACCTCCAAGCGACAGGCCGAGTGAGTCAAGCCAGGCTTTCTCTCCCCGGTTAAGCCTTTTTTCGGCTTGCGTCATCACGGATCGATCGATCGGCGGCCGGCGGCCGAGCGATCCCACGACCGCCGTGCCCAGGGTATGCAGGATACGAGACAGGCCGAGGCTTTCGAGGTCCGTCAACGGAGCTTCCGGTCCGTGACGGCGGTAGGCCTCTTTCAAAATGCCCGAGAGCCAGGGCGGTTTTTCCGGCGCCGCAGATTTCTCCAGGACGAAGTTGAGATCCGCTGCCGAGAAATGGCCTTCGGGGCGGAAAAGACGACCCGGTTCGGCCCGTAAGGCGGCGGCGTGGATCTCCAGGCGGCGCGAGTGGAAGGCCTGGTGCGACGCGAGGCGCGCCATTTCGGCAAGGCTCATCCTCCGGGCCTTTCTCCAGACGCTTTTCTGGATCTCGGTCGCTGCCGGGAGATTGTACAGCCAAAGCCAGGCCGGAACCTGGGTCGGGCTGTCAACAGTGGGAAAAAACTTGCCCTTCCAGACGGTCCTTTCATCCCGGGGCACTCGGCTGTTCCAGATCTGGTCCTCTCTGACGTTCATGATCCGGATCCATTCGTCCAGAGTGAGCCCGTTAAGCCGGCCGCCCCGGTTCCGCGGCAAGTGGAACAGGTCATCGATATCATAACAGCGGACGAACCAGGCCCTTTTGCCGCTTTCGTCTTTCCCCTCGAGCAGATCCAGGCAGGCTCCCTGCGGCAGGGAGAGCGGTCTGTCGACATCGACGCCGCTGACGATATTCTCGCCGCCGAGAGATAGGGCCGCGCGTACCCGGCAGCCCTCGATCCAGGCGTCTTTGCCTATGACGGCAGCGGCGGCTCCGACCTCGGAGTTGAGGATGAGCGGGGCGCGGGAGTTTGAGACCCCTCTGTCCAGGCTGATGAGGTCGGCGCCGCTCCCCATGAGCTGACGCATGGTGCCGAAGTGCAGGAAAACGCAGCTTGGGACGGTCTCGACGAAGAAGGGAATGGGGGAGATGGCATCATAAAGATATCCGAGTTGCAGTTCGCTCAGGGCCGAGCCCGTCCTTCTGACTTCGGCGATATAATCCTCTCGTTCTGTATCCCGGCCCAGAGCACAGCAGATTTCCCGGTAGAAATCGAGGCCGCGGCGGAGGATGAAACCCGCGGGCCGGCCTGACCAGACGAACCGGCCGCGCCGCTCGACCCGGGGATGCGAGGCCGCAACCAGGCGGCCTGCTGCCGCCGTGTCCAGGCTCATGATCCCGATGTCCAGCACCGACCTTCCCTGGCGGTCGACCGCGCCCAGTCTTTCCTGATCTTCGACCGAGGGCTTCTGGAGAAACCTCCTCACCTCGCCGTCCGGCGCGGGGCAGAAAACCCCGTGGGCCGAAGCCAGCCTGGGGTCGGCAAAGCAGCCGATCGCCGTTATGCCCTTTCTGCCGAAGCGGAGCCGGGACGAATCGAAATCCAGGAAAACGTCTCCGGTCGTAACGACGACCTGTCCGGAACCATCCGCCGGCGCAGGCAGGGAGAGATAGCGAGGCAGCTGTCTGTCTAGAAGAGTCAGGCCCAGAGCGCTGTCGGATTCTCCGGGCACCGGGATGAAGATCTTGCCGCACGGACTATAGGCCGGGAGCCGACGCGCGTCCCCGCCCGCATGCACGATGAGGACTCGGACCCCGGCCAGCGCTTCCTGCCAGGCTGACGGGGACATGGGCTTTTTCCCAGGTCGCCGGAGCTCGCGCCTGATGACCTCGAGGAGGCAGAGGATGGTGCTTCCGCCGCTTCCGATGCGGCAGCCCTCCGGGTCGGCGAGGACAAGGATCTCTCCCACTCGGGAGATCAGCCCCAGGTCGCGGCGTATCGCCAGTTGCTCCCGGTAGGCCTTGGCCTGCTCTTCATTGGCCGCGGTGACGATAAGGTAAGCCCAATCCGGACTCATTTTTTTCCGGCTTCGACCTGAGTCCTTATCCAAGGATAGGTGCGGGAGATTCCTTCTTTTAGCGATATTTTGGAGGTCCAGCCCAGGGAGGCGATGCGGTCATTGCGGAAATTGCGGGCGTCGACTCCGACCGGCCCGGGGACGTGCTTGATCCGGATGTGTTTGCCGGCGACCCCGGCCACAGTGTGGGCGAGTTCATCCACGGAGACGTATTCCTGGCGGCCGATATTGACCCCGTCCTGGAGGTCCGAGTGCATCAGCCTGATGATCCCGTCAAGGAGGTCATCGATATAAGTATAGGCCCGCATGGCCGTCCCGTCGCCCCAGGCTTCGATCTCCCCGCCATCGGCGGCCTCGGCGATTTTCCGGCAGAAGGCGGCCGGGGCCTTTTCGCGGCCGCCCTGCCACGTGCCCTCGGGACCGTAGGTGTTCTGGAAACGGGCGATCCGGACGACCATCCCGAAGCGGCGGCCGTAGGCCATGGCCATCCGCTCGGCGTAGAGCTTCTCCCATCCGTACTCGTTATCCGGGAGCGCGGGATAGGCTTCGGCTTCGGTGAGCTCAGGCTCTTTAGGCTTCATGTTCCGGTAGACACAGGCGGAAGAAGAAAAAAAATAACCTTTCACTCCGGCCGAGGCGGCGGCATTGGTCATGTGGATGTTGATCAAGGCGCTGTTCCGCATGATCTCGCACTCCGCGGCCTGGATGAAACCCATGCCGCCCATGTCGGCCGCCAGCTGGTAGACCTCATCGAACGGCGGACCCTCGGGCTGGCGGACAACCCGCTCGCAGTTGGGCTGCTCCCGGAGGTCGAGGATCAGGAATTCGTCCGCGGCCGTCGGGGAGAATTCGGGGTACTTGAGGTCCACGCCGCGGACCTGGTAGCCGTCTTTCTTGAGCCTCTTGACCAGATGGCTTCCGATGAAACCGCCCGCGCCGCAAACAAGAGCTGTCTTTTTCATGGAGTCGTCCTTTCGCATTCTTTTTTCCTTCGTTCTTATAACAAACGATGTTGGGCAAGTCAATTAAGGCTCGGGGTATGGGCTCGAAGGCCCGCAAATTTCCCCCCGCGAGGTAAATTTGCTTATTTCCTCGGCTCGCTCTCCTCTTCGAGGAACCCTGCCCGCTCGCCTCCGGATGACCTTCTCCGCCTATACCCCTCGCCTTGGAAAAAAAGAGCGGCTCCCCCCAAGAAACGCTTCCTAAAGGCCAAACCTGGACGGAATTTGCGCATTTGTTGTTGTATTATATAGTGAACCAGGCCCTTCTAGTTTCGATCGAAGCTTGGC
>DAIPLF010000322.1:0-3267 GCA_036769375.1 Candidatus Aminicenantota bacterium
ATTTTCTTGACGAAGCCCTCCAGGGGAGACTTGATCTCGTTTTCCATCTTCATCGCTTCCACGATGGCCAGGGTCTGGTTTTTGCGGACGGCTTCCTTTTCGGCCACGCAGACCTTGACGACCTTGCCCGGCATCGGGGCCGTGACCACGGACTTTCCTTTCTGGGCCCGGTCGTCTCCCCTTTCGGCCTGCCTCTGCTCCTCCCTTCCACTTTGGATGAGATAAGTGCGACCGTTCAGCCAAACATATTTTTTGTCTTTATCGCGGGCGACGATCACCAGGCACGAACGCCCGCCGACGAGGAAAGAGAAGGCGTTCGCGGAGATGACCCGGACCTCGGCTTCCAAGGTCTTGTCCCCATGATGAACGAAGATCCGCTCGTCCTTTCTCTCCACCGTAATCGTCTTGGGGACGCCGTTTAGCGTGAATTCGTATTCCATCTCAGGTCTTTTCCCCGATCCTCCACCGTCCCAGGAGCTGCCATGGGGAATGGACAGCTTCCTCGGTTCCGGCCGCCTTCGCGACTTTCTGGGACGGGGAAAGCTCGTCGAGCGCCGCTGCCGCCAAGGCCAGAGTCAGCCACTCTTCCGGGCCTTCCTTCTCCCGCCAGTTCTCAAAAAAGCTCTTAATGAACCCGGTGGTGGTCTTCCCTTCCCGGAACTGTTGATGAGCGATGACCTCTTTCAGGAACGGGATGGTCGTGCTGATCCCGAGGATGACATAGTCGTCCAGAGCCGCGGCCATCCGGGCGCAGGCGGAATCCCGTGTCTCCGCCCAGACGATCAGCTTGGCCAGGATGGGGTCGTAATAGATGGGCACTTCCCAGCCGCTGTAGACCCCTCCGTCATGTCGCACGCCTGGACCCCTCGGCTCCCGGAGATAAAGGATCTTTCCTGGGGAAGGCAGGAAGCTATTGGACGGGTCCTCGGCATAGATGCGGCACTCGACGGCATGCCCGCGCTGAACCAGATCCTCCTGCCTTAGGGAGAGCTTCTCTCCTGCTGCGATCCGGATCTGCTGCTGGACGAGGTCGACTCCCGTTGTCAGCTCCGTGACGGGGTGTTCGACCTGGAGCCGGGCGTTGACCTCGAGAAAGTAGAACTTCTTGTTCCGGTCCAGCAGGAACTCGACGGTCCCTGCGTTGTTGTATCCTGAGACCTCGAGGACCTTCCTGGCCGTCTCCCCCATCCTCAGGCGGAGCTCCGGGGTCAACGCTGGCGACGGCGTTTCCTCAACGATCTTCTGATGGCGCCTCTGGATCGAGCACTCGCGCTCGAAGAGGTGGACGATATGGCCGTAGTTGTCTGCCAGGACCTGGAACTCGACGTGCCGCGGATCCTCGATATACTTTTCGAGGTAGACCGTTTCATCTCCGAAGGCCGCCTTGGCCTCGCGCTGTCCCGACTCGAGGCCCGGCCTAAGCTCTTCCTCCGAACAGACGATCCTCATTCCTTTCCCGCCGCCCCCGGCCGAGGCCTTTATCATTACCGGGTAGCCGATCTTTCGCGCTTCGACAGTGTATTCAGCCATATCGGCGGCCACGTGATTCATGCCGGGGATGATGGGAATGCCCGACTTTTCCATCGTCTGCCGCGCCCGGACCTTATCCCCGACAAGCTCCAGGGCCCGGGAATTCGGACCGATAAAGACGATCCCCGCGCTCTCGCAGCGGCGGGCGAACTCCGGGTTTTCGGCCAAAAAGCCGTACCCGGGATGGATGGCCTCGGCGCCGGAAGTCCGGGCCGTCTCGATGATCCTGTCCATGTTCAGGTAGCTCTCCACCGCAGAGGGGGGACCGATGCAAACGGCCTCATCGGCCAGCTGAACATGCAGGCCGGCGCGGTCGGCCTCGGAATAGACGGCCAACGAGACGATCCCCATCTCCCGGCAGGCCCAGATGATCCGGCAGGCGATCTCGCCGCGGTTGGCAATAAGGATCTTCTTGAACACGGTCCTACTCTTTAGTCCAGTTAGGTTTTCTTTTCTCGAGGAAAGAGGCCATGCCTTCCTGCCCCTCGGGGCTGACCCGCAGTCCGGCGATCATCTCAGCCGTATAACTCTTGGCCTCATCCAGGCCCATGGCCGGGACTCTCTGCAGGAGTTCCTTGCACTTGACGATGGCTTCCGGGCCCGAGCTCAGGAGGAGATTGACGACCTCCTCCACCTTGCTATCGAGCTCTTCGTGGGTCACGACCTTGTTGACCAGCCCGATCTCCAGGGCGCGGCGGGCATCGAACCTTTCGCCTGTCAGGAAAAGCTCCCGGGCCCCACTTTCTCCGATCCGCCGAATGACATAGGGCCCGATGGCGGCAGGGATCAATCCTATCTTGACCTCGCTCAGCCCGAACTTGGCTCGTTCCGAGGCGACGACGATATCGCAGGCAGAGAACAGGCCGGTGCCGCCGCCGATGACCGCCCCGTTGATCCGGGCGATGGTCGGCTTGGGCAACGCATAGATCGAATACATCAGCTCGGCCAACTCCCGCGATTCGCGGAGGTTTTCCTCATAGGAATACCGGACGATCTCCCGCATCCAATTGAGGTCGGCGCCGGCGCAGAAGGACTCCCCCGCGCCAGTCAAGACGACCAGCCGGACATCTGGATCTTTCTCGGCCCCGTCGAACGCAACGGCCAACTCCCGGATCATCTCGGCGTTAAAGGCGTTGTGCACCTGGGGCCGGTTCATGATGAGACGCAGGGCCTTTCCTTCCCTGGCGGCAAGGATCGTCCTGAACTCCTTATCGACCATGGCTCACATCCTGAAGATCCCGACCTTGTAGTCCGGGATGGGGGCATTCAGGCTCATCGAGATGCCCAAGGCCAGCGCTTCCCGGGTTTCCAGGGGATCGATGATCCCGTCATCCCAGAGGCGCGCCGTGCTGAAATAGGGGCTCGCTTCCTGCTCGTATTTTTCGACGATGGGCTTCATCAGCTTTTCCTTCTCCTCATCGGTCATCCGGACGCCTTGTTCCTGGAGACGCTTGACCTTGACAGTAAGGAGAACATTGGCCGCCTGTTCGCCGCCCATGACGCTGATCCGCGCGTTGGGCCACATCCACAGGAGCCGCGGGCCGTAAGCGCGGCCGCACATGGCGTAGTTGCCCGCCCCGTATGAGCCGCCGACGATGACCGTGAACTTGGGGACATCCGCGTTGGCCACGGCATGGACGAGCTTGGCGCCGTCTTTGGCGATGCCCCCGTGTTCGTATTGTTTGCCGACGATGAACCCGGTGATGTTCTGGAGGAAGATGAGCGGGATTTTGCGCA